>NZ_JAVRKK010000007.1:0-48806 GCF_031962545.1 Candidatus Igneacidithiobacillus taiwanensis | reverse complement strand
CCGGTAAAACCCCCGGATCCGGTACCCGACATGTTGAACCTGCATGGCACTCCTCCCTCGCCAAAGAAGTGCCAAAGGTTTGTGAACTTATGCAGGAGATGCATGCAACCACTTGTATTATTAACGGCGTTTCTGCCTCAAAAGCAGAGCCCCGCTCAGGTCCCGCAAAAGGTGCGGTAGGGGCCGAAGCCGCCGGGCATGGGCTCGCTGTAGGGCAGATACTCCGGGCGGGCGCTGTAGGGATTAGCGAGCACTTCGAGGAGCTTATGCAGTGGGCGCCAGTCGTCGGCCTCGCTGGCAGCGGCCAGGGCGATCTCTACTTGATGATTGCGGGGAATATAGATGGGATTGACGCGATCCATGGCCGCGCCAATGGCCGACTGCGGGCGATCGGTACCGAGGCGCTGCAACCAACGCTCCCGCCACGGCTGCCAACTTGCCGGGCTGGCGGGGATGCCCAGGCGCTGCCGCTCCGCCACTGGCATGGCCTGCAGATCTGCCGCCAAGGAGCGGAACGCGAGGGTAAAATCCTGATGCTCGTCGGCAAGAAGCTGAAGAAAATCTTCCAAGAGGGCATCGTCCGTTTCGCGCACCGCCAATATCCCCAATTTTGCGGCAAAAATCTCCCGCCAGGCCTGCTGGTAGCGCGCTGGAAAGCGCTGCAACACGTCGGTGAGCTGGGCAATGGCGTGGTCGACATCCGCGTCCACCAAAGGCACGAGGCACTCGGCCAAACGCACCAGATTCCACTGCCCGATGCGCGGCTGCTCGCCATAGGCATAGCGACCATTCTGATCGATGGAGCTGAACACCGTGGCCGGGTCGTAGGCATCGAGAAAGGCACAGGGGCCGTAATCGATGGTCTCTCCGGCAATGCTCATGTTGTCGGTGTTCATCACTCCATGAATGAAGCCCACCCCCATCCACTGGGCAATGAGCCGCGCTTGCCGTTCCATGACTGCGGTAAGGAAGGCCAAATACCGAGTGCCGCCGGCTTCCGCCTGCAGTTCCGGGTAATGACGGGCGATGGCATAGTCGCAGAGACGGCGCAGGAGCGCCTCATCTTCGCGGATTGCCACATACTGAAAGGTGCCAACGCGCAGATGACTAGCCGCCACCCGCGCCAAAATCGCCCCCGGCAGCGGACGCTCGCGCTGTACCGCCTCGCCGGTGCGCAATACCGCCAAGGCGCGGGTGCTGGGAATACCCAGGGCATGCATGGCCTCGCCGAGAACATATTCGCGCAACATCGGCCCAAGGGCAGCCTTGCCGTCGCCCCCGCGCGAAAACGGTGTGCGCCCCGAGCCTTTGAGATGCAGATCCCAAAGCCGCCCCTGGGGATCACGCCATTCTCCCAACAACAGAGCGCGCCCATCCCCCAGCTGCGGGTTGAAGACGCCAAATTGGTGACCGGCATAAGCCTGCGCAAGGGGACGACTGCCAGGAATCGGACGTTGCCCGCTGAGCAGCGCCGCAGCTTCTGTGCGCAATGGCGCGAGGGGAAGACCCAATTCGATCGCCAAGCCCTCGTTCAGCAGACAGAGCTGGGGGTTGGGTATCGGTGCCGCTTGCCAGGGCGCGTATAAGCCCTCGAGTTCCGCGGCAAAATCGGCTTCCAGACGCAATTCCCTCTCCATACCCGCCTCCAACGCTTTCTGCTTGGGCACAATGACAGAAAGGACAGTGCCCCGGCAAGCCGTGGCAATGCTATGCTTGCCCCATGACCCAGTCTGCCTCCACCCGCTTACGTCAGAATCGACGTCTGGCCCTGGCCCTGCTGCTCTTTGCCTTTGCCCTCTTCCTCTGGGCCGCCCTGGAGCGCGGGCGCGGACCCTATGCTTGGCTACTCGCCGGTAGTGAGGCGGCCATGGTCGGCGCTCTCGCCGATTGGTTTGCTGTTGTTGCCCTGTTTCGCCATCCTCTTGGCATCCCCTTTCCCCATACCGCCATCCTCCCCCGCCGCCGCGATCGCTTGGCACAACGGCTGGCGGAGTTCATCCGCACCCATTTTTTGCAAGAAGAGGCCATCCTGCGTCTTATTCAGCGCGCTTCCTTTGCCCGCGGGCTTGGCGTTTGGCTGCGCCGGCCGCGCAATCGTGCCATCCTTGCCGAGCAGCTCCAGCAATTGCTCTACCGGGCCTTACAGTTGGCGCAACTCGAGCCCCTACGACAGGCCCTCGGCGCCAGCTTGGCGGCCCAACTGCGCAGTCTCGATCTCTCCCATTGGAGCGCCCAGCTCCTGCAACTTCTTACCGAAGATGGACGCCATCAGGCCCTGCTCAGTGATGCCATTGCCCGCCTCGATGGCTGGCTGCAGCAGGAGAACGTGCAGGAAGAATTGGCCCTGCAAATCGAAAAACTCCTACAACGGGCCTACCCCACCCTCTTTTCCTGGTTGGGAGTAGTCATCGACCCGGCGCAGTTCAGTCGCAATCTGGCTCGCAACCTGGTGCGCGCGGCCCAGGAAAGCTTGAGCGAGATTCACCAAAACCCCGAGCATCCCAAACGCCAAGCCTTCGATCGCTGGCTACACGAGAGCTTGCAGCGACTGCAGCAGGATCCCGCGCTGCAGGCGCGTATCCGCATTTGGCAAGAGGAGCTGCTTGCCCATCCAGCAGCGCGCGACTACGTGTATCGCGTGGTCGGCGACCTGCAGCGCTGGTTGCTGGCAGACTTGCGGGCAGCAGACTCCCGCAGTCGGCAACTCCTCCTGCGTGGTGCGGCCTGGTTTGGAACGCTACTCGCCAAGCAGCCGGCCCTCCGCGCCGCCATCGACGGCTACCTGGAAGATAGCGTGCGGCGCCTTTTCCCCAGCCTGCAGGCACGCTTTACCCATCACATCGAGGAAACCATCCTCGCCTGGCCCCTCGCCGACATGATCCGCGTTCTCGAGGAGGGAATCGGTAGCGACCTGCAGTACATCCGTATCAACGGCACCCTGGTGGGCCTGCTCCTCGGACTCTCCATCCATGCCCTTTTCCTTCTCCTCGGACAAATCTGACTGGCTCTTTCGGACCCTCAGCTAGCTGCCCATGGTTCCTTTTGGGGCAAAACCCAGGGCCAACTCGCGGAATCTGACAGGGAACATTTTTTGCTTGGGCTGAGTTCGTGGGATCCATCGAAAGAAAGGAGGAATTCATTATGAAGCCATTGCTCATCAGCGGTCTTGCCTGCGCGGCCCTTCTCTGCAGCAGCGCCGCCTTTGCCGCCAACGCCAGCGAAGCCCAACAGGCCATTGGCGCCGCCAAGGCGGCCATGGCCAAGGCCGCGAGTATCCATTATCAGTGGTTGGCCACCCCCAAGCTCTTGCAAGAAGCGGAGGCAGCCGAAAAAGCAGGCAAATATGATGAGGCGGTGAGCAAAGCCAAGAATGCCGAAGAGCTCGCCAATCTTTCCTACGCCCAAGGCGAGGAGCAAGCCAAGAAATACGGCGTCACCCTCGGCAAAGACGGCATCTCCCTCGACTAGTAGGGCAAGACTTCTACCTCGGCGCCGCTGCTCCGGAGTAATTGCCGGGCGGCGGCGCGCTTTTCCGTTGCCGCAGCAGAGGCCCTGAGGCGTAGCACCAACTCCTCGGGCAATGCCCCGGGACCGCCCGGCTCTTGCCTGTGCAGCAGACGGTAGAGCTGTCGCGCCACACCATCGTTGCCGTCAAAGATCGGCAAGCCGCCGGACCAGGTGCGGATCTCTTCCCGCAACCAGCAATAATGGGTGCAACCCAAAACGATGGCCTGACTTGCTCCCAGGCCGGGCGCAACGTGATGCTGCCAGTATGCGGCGGCCTGCTGACGCCAGTCCGCCGCTTGGCTCTCGACGATCTCCATTAACCCGGGGCAAGCCAGGGGCCGCACCCGCTGCTCCGTATCCCATTCCCGCCGCAGCCGCGCGAGCTTCTCGCCGCGCACCGTAAGTTCCGTGGCAAGGAGCAGAACCTCGCCAGGGCTGGCAGCCAAGGCCTGCTTGATGGCCGGCTCGATACCGATCACCGGCATTGCTGCCTGCTGACGCAAAGGCGCCACGGCAGCACTGGTGGCGGTGTTGCAGGCAATGACCAAGGCATCGACGCCCAACGCGGAAAAATGCTGGTACGCGGCCTCGGTGAGTTGGCGAACTTCGTCGGCACTGCGGTCGCCGTAGGGGGCATGGGCGGTATCGGCAAAGAAAAAATACTCCGCCTCCGGCAGCAAGCGGGCGCAGGCCAGCCAAGTGCTGAGCCCGCCCAAACCGGAGTCGAATACCCCTACCCGCATCAAGACGAGAGCAGCTCCTGCGCGAGCAGGGCGGCACCGCGCATCCCGGCATCGTCATCGTGATTACCCGGTCCAATTTCTACCGCCTCGCGCAAGACCGGAATCAGGTTGGCACGAAACTGCTGCACGAGTTCATCGCCAAAACAGTCCCAGGCGCCACTCAAACCGCCACCAACGCGAATCTGTCCACAATCGAGCAGCTTTGCCGCGTGCGCGAGGGCGGCGGCGAGAAACTCCGCCAAGACCTGAAAGGCGCGCCGCGCCTCCGGATTCCCATCACGAGCCAGTTGGGCAATGATCAGCGAATCGGCATGCATACCGCTATATTCGAGGTAGCTGGAAACCAGCCCCTGTACCGAGGCATATTGCTCCAAGCAGCCCTGATTGCCGCAGCCACAACGGCGCCCACCGGGAACGACGATGAGATGCCCGATTTCCATGGCCGTGCCATGTTGTCCCCGCCACGGTCGCCCCGCATGCACCCAGCCCCCGCCAACACCGGTGCCTAAACCCACATAGAGGAGTGACTGCAATTCGGGATGGCTTTGTTGACAGCTGCGGAACTCCCCAAAGGCAGCGGCATTGGCGTCGTTTTCCAACACCACCGGCACCTGCAGGTGCTCCGCGAGAGCGGCTTCCAGAGCAAAATCGTGCAATTGCGGCAAATTTGGGGATTGATGCAGGATGCCATCGGCGGTAATGAAACCAGGAAAAGCCACCCCTACCCCCGCCAACTGTGGGCATTGCTCGCGCAGACGATGAAAACCGCCGGCAAGGGCGTCCAATACCAGTTGCTGGGCCGCTTCCGGGTTTGCAGCCTGGGCGCAGCGCTCCGCCAGATTCACTTCGGTGCGGTAGCCGGCGACGCACTGATCCCCCACATAGACCCCAAAGCGCAGGTTGGTGCCGCCAACATCGATGCCCAGGTAGCCGCTGTTCATGCGCGCCGTACCCGCACCTTCACCGACTCGGCAAAGCTATCGCCCGCCAAAGGCCAATGCAACTCCAAGACCCAGGCCTGCATGATCTTTTCGAAGCCAGCCTCGGATTGGGAGACGGTCTGGTGCGGCCAGGCCCGCCAGGTCGTGCGTCCATCGAGGCTGATCTCCACACTACCGCCAAGAACGGCATCCGTTAGGCGGAATTCCCGCGCCTCGCCGCCACGCTCCGCGGCAAAGCCACCAACTACTTCGCCATCGACAAGGAGGCAACCCGCCGGGCCATCGCAGCTCGGCATGGCAAGATACAGTCGCGTTTGCAAGGTCGATTCGGCGCCAACAGCGCTGCGCTCCCCCGAGTAATACACCGAAAGCTCCTCGCCCTCGAGCACATAGACCTTGTCGATTTGCCAGTCTTGGGCCTGGCTGCGGAAGTGCGGAGTCTTGGCCGCGGCGACCGGCTCGTAGTGCAGGGGCGGCTGGCCATCGAGAGTGTCGAGGAAGCTCTGACAGGGGTAGGCATCGAAAACCAGATCCTCGCTGTGGATGGCGGTCTTGAAGCTCACCCGGTCATGGGCCGAAGCTATGCCGCTGCCGTGCTCGCCGGAAGCCGCCGTCTCGCCCTGGCGAATCTTGTCGTAGTAGGCCTCATCCCGCCGCGCCAGGGTATCGGCAAGATCATGTTCGGTGGGGTAATGATTCCACTCCTGAATGCTCGCATAGGGGAGATGCAGTACCACTTGCATGGCAGCGCTGTGATAAAAACACTCCTCCCGCCCATCGAGATCGACATCGTCCCAATATAGGGCCGGGCGCTTGCGTAGGGCATCGAGGCCCGCCTCGAGACGGGTGAGGTGGTGATGCACGGCGCGGCGCAGATGCGGCAGATAAATGCCACCAAAAAGGCCATGCCAGTAAGCATCGTTGGCCTGGGCGGCATGCAGGTCGGCACGCAACTCTGCGCTTTGCTGCCGCTTGGGCAAGGCATGGAAACGCGCCGACAGCTGCAACATGCGCTTGTGCATCCAGTTGGCCTCGGGGTAACGATGCAGAAAACCCTTCCAGATCCCGCCGCGAATCAGCGCCTTGCGGCCTTCCAAGCGACCGGCATCGCGTTCCTGAGCGAGTAGCTGCGCGTATTCCCGCGCCACATTGGGGCTCAAGGTCCAGGCATTCATCTCGCTGTAGGATACCGTTGGCAGGTAGATCATACCGCGCGGCCGCGACTCGCGGCGGTAGGCAGCAAAGTGGCGGGGCTGGATGCGGTCGGAGGCGAGTACCGCCTCGATGAATTGCGCCAGCCACCCGCGGCCGTAGACCCAATCGTAGGTTTCCGGCCAAAGCCCAAATTTCTCGATGTCGTCAAAATAAATTGCCGCGCTGCCCGGCTGCTCCTCGCCCTGTTGCTGCAAAAAGGCGATGGCCTCGGCCACTTCCGAAAACGGCAGACGATAGCGTAGCGCCTCGGAAATGGGGAAAACGTCGATGGCCTGGCCATTTTCCTCGGTGCGGTAAAAGCTGCCGAGATCCTCCCTCTCCAGGCCGGCACAGAGAAAATGATAGTCGTCCACCACCACATAGCGGATACCCGCATCGACCAGGGCGGGAACCACCGAAGGGTCCCAGACCCGCTCGGTAAGCCAAGCCCCCTCGGGACTCTGCCCAAAATCCGCCTGCAGACGCGCCGTCATGGCCTGCAATTGCTCGAGGCGATCGATTTGCGGTATGGCCGCCAGCACCGGCTCCGTATCCCCGGCGCCCACCAGTTCCACCTGGCCGCGGGCGACCATGCCGCGCAGCAGGGCGAGGGTTTGCGGATGGTGCTCGGCAATGTAGGCAAGCAGCCAACCGCTGCTGTGAAAAGCAAAGACAAAGTCGGGATAGCGGTCGAGCACCTCCAAAAAGGGGTGATAGCAACGCTCGACGGCGTCATCCACTACCGACGGGAAATTGCCGATGGGTTGATGGGCGTGGACACCAAAGAGGAGGGGCAGGGGCATGGCTTAGTTTCCTTCGGCTTGACCGCGTCGCATGGTACCACCCGCTTCGGCGTTGCCGCCGCCTTGGCTGATGGCTTCTTCAAGTTCGGCTGGGGTGGGCAGCTCCAGAAGCGCGTAAAGATGCCGCAGATGATCGCGATAGAGGGAGTCGAAATCCCGCACCGCATCGGCAGGATTATAGTCGCCAAACCACCAGAACCAATCGGAGCCCTCGCAGCGCGCTAATTGCTGACGAATTTCTTCCTGCCGCGCCGGCGCAAAGCTAGCAATCTTGGCATCCACCGCCGCCTTGGCGTGACAGAGCAGGTCCCAGGCCCGGTTTTTGGCCGGGTCGCCAATCCAGGTGCTGAAATTGCCGTAGACCCAGCTGCCGGCCGCCAGCACCGGGATCTCTTGCGCCACATCCCCATGCTCGCGGACGAAATCGCCAAAGGTACAAAGCTGTATATGTGGGTGATTGCTGAGCAGTCGATAGAGTTCGCTCAAAAAATAGTAGCCGTTGTAGGGATAGTATTCCCAGGCATTTTCGCCATCGAGGATGATGCTGACGACTGGTGCCGGCTGATCCTGGGTGTCCCGCCAGATCGCCTCCAAGCGTTGCAAAAAATCCGTTGCCGCATCGTGGCCAGACCAGGTCTTATAGTCGAAGCCGATGCGATCGGAGAGGGCATCATCCCGAAAAAAAAGCTGCAGCCGGGTGCCCGAGAGACGATAAGGGCGGTAGAGATACTCCGCCCGCCCCCCCGCCGCACCGGTTTCGGGGTAGGAGTGGGCCAAACTGCGCCCGAGCACCCCCTCTCCCGAAGCAGCCCAACTCAACCCTTCGCCGTCGAGGAGCTGGGCAAAGGCCGCCGAAATACCCCCCTCAGCGGGCCAGATCCCAGCCGCCTCCCGCCCAAAATGCTCACGGTGACTGGCCAGCGCCCTCTGCAACTGCCACTGCACCCGCTCGGCGCCGCCTGGGTATGCTGGAGAAACTGGTAGAGGCGCATCCGGCAGGCCATCGTGGGCGCTTGCAAAATCGAGAAGCAGCGGCGCAATGGGATGCTGGTAGGGCGTACTAGAGAGCTCGATCTGCCCGGCCTCGGCAAGGGCACGATAGCGCGGCAGGAGCCCCTGGATCGTCTCGCCCAGGTAGTCGAGCAGGGCCTTGCGGTCGGCGTAGTCGAAGCCGTTGCCTTTGGCCAGCAGCCGCTGCAAGAGAGGACTCTGCCGGCGCAGGGTTTCGCCGGTCCAGGCAAGGTGGTACCAGACAAGCAGATCCGCAAGGTATTTCACCGAAAGGTAATCGCTCATTTCCGCCGCGTCCTGGCGAATGAACTCCCACAACTCCTGTAAACGGCGATAGGCGGGAAAGGGCGTGAGCATGTGCTCTGGATCGAGACGAAAACACTGTTGGAGCAAAGCGTGCCGCTGCGCACTATCGAGGGTTTTGAGATCGGGAGCGGCGAGGGCCTGCAGGAGAGGATCGCGGAAGACGCCGCTACGAAACTGTGCAGCGTAGTCATCGAGCTGCTCGAGCAGCACCGGGACAAAGTTGAATACCGCTCGCGCCTGGGGGTTGGCCTCGAGGTGCGCGACCATGTCGGTGTAGTCCTTACAGGCGTGCAGATAGGTCCAGGGAAAACGATAGGTACCCGCTCCATCACGATAATCGGGCTGGTGCATGTGCCAACACAAGACCACGTGCAGGGAACGAGCGGGTGTCATGACATCAGCGCACGAAGTGCAGTTGCTGACCCAAAGACTCCGGCGTGATCAGGGTGACGCCGTTGGGGGTGCGGTAGAAACGCCGCGCGTCCTCTTCCGGATCTTCGCCCACCACCAAGCCCGCGGGAATGATCGCGCCCTTGTCCACCACCACCTTACGCAGACGAGTACCCTCACCCAGGCGCACGTTGGGTAGGATCACCGAGTCCTCGATCAGGGTATTGCCGTCATTGACGCGAACATTGGAGAACAACAGGGAGCGACGCACCGTTGCCCCGCTGATGATGCAGCCTCCGGAGACGATACTGTCGAGGGCCATACCGCGCCGACCGTCGTCATCAAAAACAAATTTGGCCGGCGGCAACTGCTCCTGATAGGTCCAGATGGGCCAGCGACTGTCGTAGACGTCGAGATCGGGGGTAACGTGCACGAGGTCGATGTTCGCCGCCCAATAGGCATCGATGGTGCCGACATCGCGCCAATAGCAGCGGTGACTGTCGGAACCACTCATACCGCTGGTTACGCAACTGTGCCGGAAGCGATGCGCCATGATCCGATAGCGCGACACCATGTAAGGGATCAGATCATTGCCAAAATCATGACTGGACTGAGGATCGTCGGCATCGCGAATGAGTTGTTCGTAGAGAAAATCGGTGTTGAAGACATAGATGCCCATGCTCGCCAGTGCCTTGTCTGGATGTCCCGGCAAAGGACTGGGATCGGCCGGCTTCTCCGTAAAACCGATGATCCGATCTTCATGGTTGACGGTCATTACCCCAAAGGCGCGCGCCTCGGCAATGGGAACCTCGATACAGGCAACGCTCATATCGGCTTGGCTTTGCACGTGTTCGGCAAGCATCTGCCCATAGTCCATACGGTAGATATGGTCGCCAGCCAAAACGAGTACATAGCGCGGGCGATGGGCACGCAAAATATCGATATTTTGAAAGATGGCATCGGCGGTCCCTTTGTACCAGCCGGTATTCATACGCTGCTGGGCGGGGAGGAGTTCGATGAATTCGCTGAATTCGCCGCGCAGAAAGCCCCAGCCGAGCTGCAGGTGCCGAATGAGGCTGTGGGCTTTGTACTGGGTCAGCACCCCCACCCGACGAATACCAGAATTGATGCAATTCGAGAGGCAGAAGTCGATGATGCGAAACTTGCCACCAAATGGAACCGCAGGTTTGGCCCGCCAATCGGTGAGGGGACCAAGGCGACTGCCGCGGCCACCGGCCAGCACCAAGGCCAGACTGTTTTTGGTGAGATTGCTAACGAAACGCGGAGAACTGGCAACACTGTCGGGCATGGTGGCAACTCCAGTAGATATGGGCCGCGAAATAGTCCTGTTAGCAGTAGTATAACAATCCTGCCGTTTTTTCCTTCTACCTGCTACTCTTTAGTTTGGAAGATATCCCAGAAGCAGCGACGCGGGCAAGCGCTCCCCCCAATCGAGGATGGTTCATGACAGAAATGCAACGGCGTACCGGTTTTTGGCAGTTCAGCCGCGAGTTTCTTCGCGACCCCCGCGGCATTGGTGCCCTCTTCCCCAGTTCTCCTTTCCTCGCCCGCCGCATGGCAGGGCTGGTACCCACCGGCGATGGCACGGTGATCGAGCTCGGGCCCGGCCTCGGCCCGGTAACCCGCGCTCTCCTCGAAGGCGGTATCGCCAAGACCGATCTTGTCTTGGTCGAACGTTCCCTCAATATGGTCCAGCACCTGCGCGCACAATTTCCGGGGGTAGAGGTGATCCACGGCGATGCTGCCGAACTAGCGACTTTGGTTGCCGACCGCTTGCCTGCCCGCGCCATCGTTTCCAGTCTACCCTTGCGCAGCATCCCGCCGCAGGTGGTGGAACGCATCCTTGCCGAACTCCCCAAATGCGCCCAACCGGGCACGGCACTCATTCAATTCACCTACCATCCCCTGAGCTCCTGCCGCGGTCTGAGTCCGCGGTTCGGCCATAACCGCGCCAGCTTCGTCTGGCGCAATCTGCCCCCCGCCCGGGTCGATCGTTTTCTGTTCTCGGATTGACCCCCCCGGCAAAAGGCCGGATCATTTCTCCCCATGCGACCACGCCGACACCCCCATGCCCCTGCTGCGCTTTGGCCCTGGTTGCGTCTGCCGGCTTCCTTTACCAGCGCCCTGCGCCGCGCCTATGGTGCAGCAGAGTGGCCGCGCGCCCGAGTCATTGCCTGCGGGCGCGGGCGCGCTCGACTAGAGGAAAGCAAGGCCCTGGGACTGCGACGCGGCGCTTGGGTCTATTGGCGAGAGGTTCAGTTGCACGGACCGGATGCCCAACGTCCCGCCATCTGGGCGCGCTCGAGTTTCCCCCTGCGCGCCATCGGCCAGGGGCTCTTGCCCCTGACCCGTCATGGTGGACGTCCCATCGGCAATACGCTCTTTCGCCATCGTCGCCTACGCCGTAGCCCAATCCAAATTCAGGTTCACCCGGTCTTTGGCGAAAGCCGACGCTGGCGCCGCTCCTCGGTATTGCGACGCGGCCCCTGCCGCGTTTGGGTCGAGGAGCACCTTCTGCCCGATCTTCCCCACTGGCGCGGGCGCGGACGATGAAGCTGAGCTGGCGCCAACGCCTGCAGGCCTATGCCGGCCTGATGCGCATCGACCGTCCCATCGGCACCCTACTACTGCTCTGGCCAACTTACTGGGGTCTATGGATTGCCGCTGGCGGCACTCCGCCCTTGACCTTGTTTCTTCTCTTTACCCTGGGCACCTGGCTGATGCGCTCGGCAGGCTGCGTTATCAACGACTACTTCGATCGCGATTTCGATCGGCAAGTTGCCCGTACCCGCCATCGCCCCCTCGCCAGCGGCAAAATCTCCCCGCGCGAGGCCCTCGTTCTCTTCGTCATCCTCTGCCTGCTGGCCGCTGCCCTATTGCCGTTTTTCAATCGCCTGGTCTTTTATCTTGCCCTGATTGCCGTTGCCATCAGCGCCGCCTACCCGCTTTTCAAGCGCTTTACCCATCTGCCCCAGGCCTTCCTCGGGCTGGCCTTTTCCTTTGGTATACCGATGGCTTTTGCGGCAGTGCAGGATCGCGTGCCCGCCCTCGCCTGGTACCTGATGCTCGCCAATGCCTGCTGGGTGATCGCCTACGACACCGCCTATGCCATGGCCGACCGCCCGGATGACCTGCGTGCCGGCATCCGCTCTACCGCCATCCTCTTTGGGCGTTTCGACTGGCTGGCCATTTTGCTGCTCGAAATCGTCATGCTCCTCATCCTTGCCGCCATCGGTCATACCCTGCGGCTTTCCTGGCCGTACTGGTTCAGCCTGCTTGGCGCCGCTGGCCTCTTCCTGTACCAGCAGAGCCTGCTCGATGGCGACCGCGATCGCGCCTTCCGCGCCTTTCTGCATAACAACTGGGTAGGACTCTGGATTTTCTGGGGATTGGTCGCCAGTTTGGGGCATGCCTGAAGCAAGAATGGGTAATCACTTATACACAGTCTTGCCGGGCTCGACCGGCAGACGACGGGAATCAACGGCTTAGGATGGGATTGCAAAAAATAAATATAAAACAACGAGTTAAAAATGCCTGCTTTTTAGGCATGGAGAAAAAACGCTGTCCACTCAGAACCTTTTCGCAGTTCAACCCAATCCACTCACAGACTTATCCACAGAATTTGTGGGCAACTCATGGCCAGTGAAGAATCCTGCCTCGAAGTCGTGGTCTTCACCCCGCTGCCGCAGCGTTTTAGCTATCGCTGCGCGCTCCCCCTGCCCCTCCCGGGCTGCCGGGTCCGCGTCCCTTTTGGACGCGGTGAGCGCGTCGCCATTGTCGTCGCCGCCGCCCCTTGCCCTCAGGATGTTGCGGTCAAAAATGTTACTGCCATCCTCGATAGCGCACCTTTGCTGCCGGCGAGCCTCATCCAACTTCTGCAATTTGGCAGTGACTATTACCACTATCCCTTGGGGGCCGTTTGGGCAGCAGCCCTGCCCACCCGGCTCTGTCAGGGACACCCGGTACCCCTCCTGGAGCCCCAGGCGTGGCGCTGGCGCGCCGATGTCGCCTTACCCACCCAGGGTCTCGGCCCCCGTCAGCGTGCCTTGGCGCAACGGCTGTGCGCCGGGGTCATCGAGAGCAGCAGCCTCGACAGCGCCGACCGCCAGCGTCTGCGCCAATTTCAGGCCGCCGGCTGGGTCGAGCCAGCGACGAAAGTAACGAGCCTGCTCCACCCTGGACCGCAGCTCGAAGGCGAACAGGCCGCGGCCGTCGCGGCCTTGCGCCAAGCACGGGGATTCCAGGCATTTCTACTGGATGGGGTAACCGGTAGCGGCAAGACCGAGGTCTACTTGCAAGCGATGGAAGAGCACATCGCCAATGGACGCCAAGTGCTTTTTCTCGTGCCCGAAATCGGCCTGGTCGAGCAGACCCGGCGCCGTTGCGCGGCACGCTTTGGCGCCCAGCGGGTAGCGATCTACCACTCCGGACAAGGCGACGGCGAAAGACTGCGAGTCTGGACCCAGGCGCGCGAAGGCGAAATCTCCATCCTCCTGGGTACGCGTTCGGCACTCTTCGTACCCTTGGCAAGTCCGGGGCTGTTGGTCATCGACGAGGAACACGATCCCTCCTACAAACAGCAGAGCGGCTGGCTCTATTCCGCCCGGGATCTGGCTCTGCGCCGCGCGCAGCTGGAGAGGGTCCCCATCGTCCTCGGCTCCGCAACTCCGGCATTGGAAAGCTTGCACAATCGCGCCACCGGGCGTTTTACCGATCTACGCCTGCGCCAGCGCGCCACGGCTCACACACCGCCGCGCATCGAAATCCTGCCCCTGCGGCGCAAGCGCCTGCTTACCGGCCTCGACCCCGACCTCTTACAGGCCGCCGCTACCCAGCTGGCGGCCGGACAGCAGGTTCTTTTCTTTCTCAATCGCCGTGGCTATGCGCCGGCCCTGCTCTGCCGAGAGTGTGGCCACATCCCCCACTGTCGGCGCTGCAGCGCCGCGCTCACCTGGCATCGCCGCCTGGGGCGTCTACGCTGTCATCACTGCGGCTGGGAAAGTAACGTGCCGGAGCACTGCCGCCAGTGCGGAGCGACGGAGATCCATGGCATTGGGGTGGGCACCGAAGGACTAGAGCAGCTGCTGCGCGAGCGCTTTCCCGACATCCCCCTGCTCCGCGTCGACCGCGACGAAGTACACAGCTCCCGTCAACTTGCCGAGCGCCTGCGCGCCATCCAAAACACGCGCCCGGCAATTCTGTTGGGCACGCAGATGCTCAGCAAGGGACATCATTTTCCTGATGTCACCCTGGTGGGCATCGTCGATGTGGACCAAGGCCTCTACAGTGCCGACTTTCGCGCCAGCGAGCGCCTGGCGCAAACCGTCATTCAGGTAGCCGGCCGCGCCGGCCGCGGTGATGCCCCGGGCCGGGTACTGCTGCAAAGCTATCTGCCCGAGCATCCGCTACTGCAAGAGTTGCAGAGTGGCGACTACGGCAAAGCGGCGGAACGCCTGCTGCAGGAGCGACAAGCCGCCGGTCTGCCCCCCTTCAAAGCCATCGCCCTGCTCCAAGCCGAGGCGCAGCAGATGGAACGGGTGCAGGCCTTTTTGCAAGCCGCGCGCCAGCATCTGCGGGATCTGACTTGCACCGGCCCCCTGCCGGCGCTGCTCGAGCGTCGCGCTGGCTTCTACCGTGCTTATCTCTGGCTGGAAAGCGACAGCCGCGTCCAGCTGCATCGCGCCCTGGCCAGTGCCCGCGAGCAGATTGCCTCCCTCCCCGCGGCGCGCCGGGTACGTTGGGGTATTGACGTCGATCCGCAAAATTTTTGAATCGCAAGCATCGGCCCGTGGCTTGGTGGGGCATGCGCAGATTCAGCAAGCAAATGCAGATTTGCATTCATGGCCAAAAGGCCTATACTCGAAAATGCCAGTTCGGCAATTTTTTATTTGGGGTGTAACATGGCGGTTGGTACGGTAAAGTGGTTTAACGACAGCAAGGGGTTTGGTTTCATTACGCCGGAAGATGGCAAGGAAGATGTATTCGTGCATCACTCCGCCATCGAAGGTTCTGGATTCAAGACTCTTGCCGAAGGCGAGCGCGTCAACTTCGAAGTGACGCGTGGTCCCAAGGGTCTACAGGCCGAGAAGGTCCGTCGGGCGTAATTCGTCCATGCAGGGTGGCACTTGCCACCCTCCCCCTTGCGGGGAAAACACTTGCCGGCCCGGGTTTCTGAGCCGGTATTTTTATGTCCGCCGTTCGCGTTTACGCGTTGTCGGACGCGGCGACCGCCGCTCTTCTCCAGCAGCAATCGCCGGAGATTTCCGCTTTATTCCCGCGCGCGGCGGCTTGCTGGCCGCGCCAGCATCCTCTCCCGTCAACGGACGGATCTGCAAGGGACGCCCGCAGACCCAAGTCTTTTTGAGGTGCTCCAGTATCGAGCCATGCAGGTCGGCAGGAAGCTCAACGGTACTATGGTCGCTAGCGACCTGTACTTTGCGAATCAAGCGGCTGGGCAAGCCCGACTCGTTGGCAATCGCGCCCACGATGTTCTTTACCTGGGCGCCATGCTCCTCGCCCACGTCCAAGCGATACGCCCGCATTGCCGGGGCGCCGTCACTCGAAGACGGTTCACTCGCGCGTGGCCGGCGTGGACGTTCCTCAGCGTCGCCGTGTCGCTCCCGACGTGGCCGTTTTTCGGCGGTAGCCGAATCCAGGACGGCGCTGGGGCGGGTTTCCGGCTCTGGCAACAAGGGTTTGTCTTTCTGGACCAAAAACGCCAAGGCCGCAGCGATCTCTCCCAAACCCACATCGTTTTCTTCTTGATACTCGGCAATCAAGGCCTCAAAGGGGCTCAAATCCTGACTACCGATCACCTCCTGCAGCTGCTCTTTGAATTGGGCAACACGGCGGTCGGCGACATCGGCGAGACTTGGCAAATGCATGGGCTCGATGCTCTGCCCGGTGGCCCGTTCGATGGCCTTGAGCAGATAGCGCTCCCGCGGTGCGACAAAAAGAATGGCCTCGCCTTTACGGCCCGCACGACCCGTGCGCCCAATACGATGCACATAGGCCTCGGTATCGTTGGGGATATCGTAGTTGATGACATGCGTGATCCGCTCGACGTCGAGGCCGCGCGCGGCGACATCAGTGGCAATGACGATGTCGAGGGCGCCAGACTTGAGGCGCTCGACGGTCTGTTCGCGTAGCGCTTGGCTCATGTCGCCGTTCAAGGCTCCGCAGGCGTAGCCTCGCGCTTCTAGGCGCTCGGCAAGCTCAACCGTGGCCGTCTTGGTACGCACAAAAATGATCCAGGCGTTGCTGTCTTCCACCTCGAGGATCCGGGTCAGGGCATCGAGTTTGTGGGTGCCGCTCACCTGCCAGTAGCGCTGGCGAATGGCCGACACCGTCGTCGTGGCACTTTTGATCTTGATCTCGACGGGATCGCGCAAGTAGGTGCGGGCAATGCGGTGAATGGCGGCCGGCATGGTCGCCGAAAAGAGCGCGACTTGGCGCTGCTCCGGGGTGTGATGCAGGATGTCTTCGACGGCGTCGATGAAGCCCATACGCAGCATTTCGTCTGCCTCGTCGAGAACGACAGCCTGTAATTGGTCCAGCTGCAAGGTACGGCGGCGCAAGTGGTCTTGGATTCGCCCCGGGGTTCCCACTATCACCTGGGTGCCGCGCGCCAGCTGCTTGAGCTGCAGCCCCATGGATTGGCCGCCATAGATGGGCAACACATGAAATCCGGGCAGATATTTGGCATAGCTCTGCATGGCCTCTGCCACCTGAATGGCAAGCTCGCGCGTGGGCGTAAGGACGAGAATCTGCGGGAAACGCCGCGCGCAATCCACCCGGCTGAGCAACGGCAAGGCGAAAGCCGCGGTCTTACCGGTGCCGGTCTGCGCCAAGCCGATGACGTCTTGCCCGGCGAGCAGCGGCGGGATGCTCTGGGCCTGGATCGGGGAGGGCTGCTCGTAGCCAATCTCCTGCACCGCACGCAGGATCGGCTCGGCAAGCGAAAAATCACTGAAACGCTGTGCAGTTTCCTGTCCCATCTCCCTACTCCCTCGGCAAGCGAGTGCGCACTATACGCCAATTCATGCGTACATGCATGATTCAGTCATCGGCCCAAAGCTCGTGTAGGGCGGCGGCGATGCCCGCATCCGCCCCCGGCCCAATCGGCGTGCGACCCGGGAAAAAGCGATCGCAAAAGGCATAGGCAAAACTCACGTCCTGCAAACCCAGGCTGCCAAACAGGCGATTTTCCCAAGATTGGTCGTCGGGATGGGGAAGCAGCGTAGGCCAGGCATCCGGGGCGGCGGGTTCGAGGATGGGCCCAAAGAAAATAGCGCCGGGCTTATTGCGCAGCCGCAGGGCACAGGAACCTGCCGTGCGCCCGGACATGGGGAGAAAATCGATGGTGCGGGTGAGGCGCAGCTTGCTGTCGAGGGCAACGTCCAGCTCCACACCCAGGGCCTTGCCTTCCGCCGGCTGGGCCACCAGGCGCAAACCACGCTCCCGCCAGGAGACGAGGTCTTGGGCGCCAAAGCGACTGGGAAGAAAGAGGACCGTTGGCGGCGCGAGGGATGCCAGTTGCTGCCAGGTCTCTTCGCAGTGCAGCGGTGCGTTGACCAGGATGCCGCCAGCATCTTCGTCGGCAATATAGTAGACCGCCGGGGTCTCTTCCCCACCTTCTACATGATAGATGCGGCGATCAAAAAACTGACAGAGTTCCTGCATGACACTTCCCCTGGTTGAAGCGTCCAACCTTGGCGCAAAAATGCGGGTCTCGCAAGGTCTAGGCGCCCCCGCATCCTGCGGCTATCCTAAGGCGTTTACTTACTGCGGAAACCGATCCATGGATATCGTCCAGCTTCTCCTTGCCTTGGTATTGATTCTCTTGGCTGCAGAGCTCTTCACCAACTCTTTGGAGCACTTGGGCGATCGTCTGGGTCTTTCGGAGGGCGTAACCGGTTCCATCTTTGCCGCTGTCGGAACCGCTCTGCCGGAAACCATGGTGCCACTGGTGGCGGTCTTTGCCTCGAGCAGTCTCGCTAGCCCGCAAGTTGGTGAAGAGGTGGGTGTTGGCGCCATTCTCGGCGCGCCGATGATGCTCTCCACCCTCACCCTTTTCCTAATGTCGCTCTTTGCAGCCAAACAGCGGGGTTGGCTGGGCACCCTGACCCCGGAACGCAGCGGCCTGCGGCGCGATCTCTCGTGGTTTCTGGCCGCCTTCTTCCTCGCCACGGTGGCGCTCTTCATCCCCCATCACGGCAGCGCCATACGTGGCGCCATCGCCATCGTGCTCGTGCTGTTCTACTTCTTTTACTTGCTACTGACCCTACGCGCGTCCGCAGCGCTGGTCGCCGACGGACATCAAACCGAGGCCGAAGCCGCTTTGTACCTAACTCGCCTGGGTTTGCCCGATTGGTTGCTGGTCATCCTGCTGCAACTCGGTCTCGGGCTCGCGGGCATCATCTACGGGGCCGAACTTTTCGTGCACGGAGTAGAGCACTTGTCCAAGCTCTTCGGCATTTCCGCCCTGCTGCTGTCGCTGCTGATCGTGCCGATCGCCACCGAATTGCCGGAAAAAATCAATAGCATTCTCTGGATTCGGCGCAAAAAAGATACCCTCGCCTTTGGCAACATCACGGGTGCCCTCGTTTTCCAGGGCTCTCTGCTCCCCGCCATTGGCGTATCCCTCACGCCCTGGACACCAACGGCGCCGGTATTGGTCGGTGCCCTGCTCACCCTCACCGCCGGGGCCTATACCCTGATCTTGGCCTTGCGGAGTCACCCCTTGCGGCCGGTACATTTTGTCCTCAATGGCGCGCTCTATGGAATATATTTTGTGATCATCAGCTAAACAGACAGTCGTATCGTAATGCGTCTGCGGACGGCCTTTGCTATGCTTGCGGCTGCGCAGCCAAGGAAGATTTATGTTCCCGCAACCCAATAATAGTCACGGCGATTTGTCTTTTGGCCTGCTCCTGCAGGCTTCACGCGGAGTTACCCTCTGGCGTCCCAATATCGTTTACGGCGGTAGCTTGGTAATTGGGGCGATTTTCTGGGAGGCCCTAACCGACTGGAATCCTGGACCCGCCGGTGAATTACTCGGTGCTCTCTTTTTTGGGCTGGCCCTGCTCATTGGCTATCTCGCCGCAGGACGCATGCTCATTTTCCATGCCCGCGGCGAGCGCAATCTCGGCATTTGGCGCAGCCTGTTCTTTGCAGCACGCACTTGGCCACGGCTATTACTGCTGGTCCTGATGGAGGCTTTGCTCCTCTTGGGTATTGGGGTGGTCGAGGTCCTGGCCTTTGGCTTGACGCAACTTCCAGCTTTTGGCGCTTACCTCGTTGTTCCCCTCTTTCCCCTGAGTGTACTGTTCAATGCGGTATTGTTGATCCTCGCTCTCATCGTTTTCAACCTCTCCGGCCCCGCGCTTTGGCACGGCGAGGGGGTTGGCAAGGCCCTGCGCCACACCATCACCATCGCCAGTAACCGCCCGGGGGCAGTGTTATTGATGATGTTGTTATTGGGGGTACTCAGCGGCGCCGTTGCCCTGATCGTGATTGTGGTGCTATACGGCGGCTACGCGCTGACGCTGGCGGTGGCAGCCCCATTTCTGGGATCGGCACTGTTCAGCAATGGCGGTGGCGAGGCACTACTTTTGCAGTGGTTGCCCAGCATGGATGTGGCTGCGCAGTGGCAAGCTGCAGTATCCCCGATCGTGCACTGGACCCATAGTGGCCAGCGTTTAGCTTGGTTTCTGGCTGGCATTCTTACCTTCCTCCTACCCAACGTAGTATTTCTATTGGGTATGGCACATCTATATCTGGAAGCTCTCGAACTTGAGGCGCCCAACGATCTATGAGGGACTTCGTGAAGAAACTACAACGGCAGTGGGAACTGGAAAAACAACGTTGCCAGAGCTGCGGCATGCCACTTTGTTTTGACCCGGAGGGCGGCGGCAGCGAAACCGACGGCAGTCGGAGCAAGAAGTACTGCAGCTTTTGTTATGCCAACGGCCAATTCAAAGAGCCACAACTCGAGATGGCACAAATGCAGCAGCGCGTGCGCAATCTGTTACGAAAGAGAAACCAGCCCTGGTACATCCGCGCTTACATGGCGCATCGTATTACGACGCTGGCGCGCTGGCGGAGAAAATAAGGGGGCGGAAACGCCCCCTTGTGCATGCATCAGATACTGTTGCGTGGACGACGACCGCGTCGCGGCTTGAGCTCCTGCATCAATGCCTCACCGCGCTTATGCAGTTCCTGCATCTTGGCCTCATTGCCATCTACTTTTTCGTAGACCTCGGCAACCGCGGCGAGTATCTGTGTTGCCTCCCAACCGCTCGCCAAGCGCGAAATACGATCGACCAACATGCGTCGCTGGGCGTCACGTTCGCGCTTGAGCTTGGGATTTTCCTGCAAACGGCGCTTTTGCTCTTCGAGCTTGGCCATTTGCTCTCGTAACCGCGCTTCCATCTGTTGCCGTTTGGCTTCGAGATCCGCCAAACGCTCCTCCGCCGTTCGGCGGTGCCTTTTCCGAACCGTATTTTCCATTTGCTGAGCTCCCTTGTCACATAGCCATGTTGGTGTTTATTCATCGACACCAATACGCGCGATTATGTCAGGGATTTTTTGCCTTCGCAAATACAAAGGCATCAGAAAATATATAGTTGGAATCGAGACCGGCCTGCTGCAGACGTTGCGATAAGTCAGACACCATATCTGGATGCCCACAAAGATAGGCGGCGAAATCTTTTGGTGTCGGGAAATCAGCAAGAATCGCCTCGGTTATATAACCGCTTCTGCCCGTCCACGCGGCATCGGGGCGCGAAACTATCGGCGTAAAGTGAAAGTTGGGATACGCACTCTGCCATTCCTGTAACAGTTCTTGATAATAAAATTCTGGCGCGTAGCGTACCCCCCAGTACAGATGGATCTCGCGCTGCTCTCCTTTGGTAAAGAGTTGCTGCAGCATGCCCTTGATCGGCGCAAAGCCAGTACCAGTAGCTGCCATGAGCAGCGGCCTTTCGGGAAACTCTTCGCGAATGAAGAAAGTACCCAAGGGGCCTTCAAAGCGGAGAATGTCTTTTTCTTTCATGCCAGAAAAGACGTGACCGGTGAACTGACCCCCAGGTACGTGCTTGATATGCAGTTCCAACAGTCCCTCCGAGTTGGGAATATTGGCGAGAGAAAAACCGCGACGACTGCCATCCTTGAGGAGGATATCGATGTACTGCCCTGGCAAGAAATGAAACTCCTGACTGCTGGGTATTTGCAGAAACAGTGCCCGCACCTCGGGTGCCAAATCGACAATTCGCGCTACACGCGAAGGCAGGGTTTTGATTTGAATCCCCGCTGCTGCCCCCACTTCTTTTGCCTCGATGCTCAGGTCGGTGAGGGGCGTCGCCTGGCAGAAGAGGGCATACCCGGCTTCCATTTCGGCATCGGTTAGCATTTTAGCGTCGACTTCACCGTAATCCACCGAACCAGAGAGAATTTTTCCTTTACAGGTGGCACAGGTTCCACTGCGACAACTATAGGGTAGGGTATAGCCATGCCGTAAAGCGGCCTCGAGAATGGTCTCGTTGGCCGCAATGTCCATTTCATGGCCGCTAGGTTCAATGCGCAATCGGTAACTCATGAAACACTCCTGTCGGAATCCGCGGGGACATTCCCCGCCTGCATGGGACGGAAGGGAGACAGCTCACTTTGATCGAATCGGTTGAGTATCCAGCAAAACAGTTGCGCAGTTTTCTCGGCATCATATAAGGCCGAGTGCGCCTGTTTTCCATCCCAATCCAATCCTGCCTTGCGCACCGCTTTGGCAAGCACGGTTTCGCCCAAGAAAAGGGCCGACAAGCTGACGGTGTCGAGGGTACTGAAGGGATGAAAAGGATTGTTTTTGAGATTTTCTCGTTCTGCCGCGGCAAGAAGAAAGGAAAGATCAAAATTGGCATTGTGTCCGACCAACACGGCGCGACGACAGCCCTGCTCCCGCACCTGGCGCCGCAGGGTACGAAAGAGGTCGCGCAGGGCCTCACCTTCGGAGATGGCGCCGCGCAGAGGGTGGTGTGGGTCGATGCCGTTGAAGGCCAGAGCGCGAGGGTCGAGGATAGCATTGGCAAAGGGCTGCAAATGATAGTGCAGGGTTTGTACGGGCTGCAGCGCGCCACTCTCGCCGGCGACCACCACCGCGGCAATTTCGAGCAGGGCATGCTGCTGACAGTCGAAACCGGCCGTCTCGACATCAACGACCACCGGCAGAAACCCGCGCACCCGCTCGGCAATTTTCGTCATACTGCCTCCTGCCGCGTGCTAAAACGCAGCGCTCGTGGCCCCGCAAGCACCACGGCACTGGTCACGCTGATGCTTACCGCCGCGGTGAGCATCAGCATGACGATGAGTTGCATGGAAACAGCGGCGAGGGGCGCCATTCCCGCCAGGATCATGCCGGCGGTGATGCCCGGGATGTGGATCATGCCTACACTCTTGAGGCTATCGAGAGTGGGAATCAACGAGCTGCGCACGACGATGCCATAGAGCTGTCGCATCGACTGGCGTTCATTGGCCCCCAGGGCGAGCATGGCGAGCAGGAGATCTTCGCGCTGATCGATCTCACTGCGCAGTCGATTCAAGGCCAGGGAGACCGCATTCATGGCATTGCCAATGATCATGCCCCCGATGGGTACTAGGGACTGGCCCTGCCAAGTGACGAGCCCGGAGGCGAGCATCCACGCCAGGGTCAAACTCGCGGCCAGAAAAATGCTGGCGGTGCCGATCCAATAGGCATGGGGAATGCCTGCTCCGCGTTTGCGGTTGAAAAAGCCCGCCACAAAAATCATCAACGCTAGAAACAGGATGAGTAACGGGGGAGACTGTTGTCGGAAGAGCCATCCCAGCACTAGGCCCATGAGGGCGAGCTGAACCGTAGCACGCAAGGCCGACCACCACAGTTCGCCACCCACCCCCAAACGTTGCCAAGCCGAAATCGCCCAGGCGGTGCCCAACAGGCCAAAGGCACCGGTAATTGCCCAGGGAGAGAAGCTATGGAATAGATTGGCCGCGGCGTAGGTCATGACCATTTCGCTGGAGAAAGGAGCGAGAGTATAGCAAGAATCTACTCTTGCCGTATTGCTGCTATGCCTTTGCCGGTCAAATTCGCTCTTTCTGCAATGCGGCGATGCGTTCCTCGAGGCTTGCTCTCCCAAAAAAGACATCTTGCTTGACGCTGAAGGGAGAAATACTGGCCAAGGGATCGCTAACATTGCAGGGGGTGATCGCGTAATTACGGAGCGCGGAAATCATCCCGGCACCACCAACCTGCTCTGCGGCAAAACGATCGGCAGCAATTTCCCGTCGCCGCAAAAATCCCGATAGAGGCGGTAGGGAGAGGAAAAAAAACAATGCCCGCAACAGGACGCGCAAGGGCTCTGCGCGCTTACGCTCCGCGCTGCTTCGGGGTTGTCGCATCGACAGCAGGGCGATGAGAATAATGACGCTCTGAAGGAGTTGCATGCCCACCATGTCACCCGAGTAAATATGCCCCATCTCATGGGCGAGAATGGCGCGCAATTCGGCGTCGGAGGTCCGCTCTAGCAACGTGCTGGAAAGTAGGAAAAAAGCGCTGTGGCGACTGGTGCCGAGGACAAGGGCATTCGGTACGGGAGAGGGGAACTGATAGATCCGAGGCGCAGGCAATCCCAGACGCAAGGACAATTCTGCAACGATCTGCCCCGCCAAAGCAGCACGTCCGCTACTCGCAAGAGGTTGCAAAAAAAGCATCCGTCGCACAATCCGCGGCACGAGGAGCCAGGAAAGCAGAGAAACCGACACGCCTACAAGGAAAAAGACCGCGGCCAATGTCCACCAAGGAAAACGCTCTGCCGTCATCGCGCAACACAGAGAGAGCACAACCGTAACGATGTAGAGGCAGACGACAGCCACTGCACTCAGCAGTAGATTACTGACTACCAGCAAAACCCAAGCCCTGACCCACGCCATTGCACGCTCCCATCTTGCTTTTTGCGGCGCGACAGCCCTATTTCTGGGCCTTGCCTGTGCGTTGAGTGTAGCCGGTATCTGTATGCTACGGAAGGGAGATGGTAGAGAATTCACGGCTGCCGTGGGCGATTTCTCCCAAGCAGGGGCCGCGCATCCAGCGCTGCAGACTCTCTTGCGTGCCGCTGGCTACCTGCGGCTGGCAGTGATTGGCAATCCACCCGGCATAGGGTACGCCGCGCTGAAGGATCACTGCCTCGCTCAGCCGCGCATGGTTGATGGCCCCAAGCCGCAGACCCACGACCAGGATGAGCGGAAAACCGAGTTCCTCGGCCCAGTCGAGGGTGTCCCAGTCGTCCCCCAGGGGTACCAAGATACCACCAGCGCCCTCAACAAGGGTGAAATCGACTTGGCGCCCACGCACGAAGGCGTTGAGATGCTGGCGATCGAGCACCTGTCCGGCCTCGCGCGCCGCCCAATGCGGTGCAATCGGTGGCGCAAAACGGTAGAGATTGCAGTCGGCAAGGGTCAGGGGGGGCTGGCTCGCCGCGCGCAAGGCTTCGATATCCGCCCAACTGCCGTCGGCTTCTTGTCCCGAGGCAAAGGGCTTGAGGGCCGCCACCCGTTGCCCCCGGGCCGCGAGGTAGCGTGCCAGCGCCGCCGTAACCCAAGTCTTGCCGACCTCGGTATCGGTGCCGGTAATAAAAAATCCCTGACTCATGGACGCGACTGCCGCGGTAGAAAATGCAAGGGTTGCAGCTCGCCATCGCTGCGCAGTGCCGCCGCCCAGGCATGGGCGTGAACGACCTCGTAGTGCAGGGGCAGCTTACCCGTTGGGGTACGGAAGGCCTCGTAGGCGGCGCGCAGCCGCTGCAATTTGCGCGGGGTAAAGAGCCCCGGACGGGCATGCGCGCTAGCGGCACCAATGCCGCGCAGGTCGCGCAGCAGGGCATCGAGGTCATCGTACTGCAGCTCGTAGTGTTCAACATCCAGGACCGGATCGGCAAAGCCCGCTTGCACCAGGGCATCGCCGAGGAGGTGCATGTCGAGAAAATCGTGCACATGCGCTTCGCCGTCGACTTCGGCAAATGCTTGACGTAGTTCGCGCAGGCTGTCCGGGCCCAAGGAGCTGCACAAAAGCAAACCCTCGGGCTGCAGGACTCGGCGCATTTCCCGCAGGGCGGGTAGCGGATCGGGCAGCCACTGCAGCAATAAATTACTGAAGATCATCTGCAACATGGCGCCGCGCACAGGCAGGGCCTCGGCATCGCCTTGCAGAAACCACTGGCGCTGACGCCAGGATTTGCGCCGTCGCGCCTCCTGCAGCATCGGCAGGGCGAGATCGAGGGCAATGACCCGAGCGCGCGGGAAATAGCGGTTGAGCCGACGACTCTGCAGCCCGGTGCCAGCCCCTAGGTCGAGCAGGTACTGCGGGTCGATCTTCAGCAGCGGTAAGCGCGCCAACATTTCCTGACCGACTTGGTCTTGCAGGGTGGCCAGGGCCTCGTAGTTGGCCGCTGCTCGGGAAAAATGGCGCTGCACCAAGCGTTTTTGCAGATTCATTGCCAGAAGACCTCGCGCAGGGCAGCGGCACAAGCGGCAGGCTGAGAGAGAAAGGGAGCGTGGCCGGTGGGAAGGCGCCGTAGCACGCTACCGGGCAAGGCGCCATGGAGATACCCACTGGCCGCGGGCGGTACGATGCGGTCGTAATCGCCCGCAAGAAGGAGGACGGGAAAGAGCAAGGGGCGCAAGGAGCTACGCAGATCCTGCTGCTCTAAAAAGCCCAATCCCGCTTGCAGACAGACGGGATCGGGCAAGGGCCAGTCCTCCACTCGCGGCAGTTGCCGGCGTGCCTCGGCATCCCCCAAGACCTGCAGGGCGAGAAAACGCCGCCGCACCGCCGCGGCGTCGGTCGCCAACTCGCGGGCAAAGGCTTGCAGTTGCGCGGTCGGGATACCCGCCGACCAATCCCGACGCTGGGCAAAGCAGGGGCTGCTGGCCACCAGTGTCAGACCGGCAATGGGCGGCTGCGGACGCAGAGCCAGAGCGAGGGCCAGCAGACCGCCCAAGGACCATCCCAGGAGTATTGGCGGCGCCGCTAGTTTTGCCAAAAAGTCGTGCAGAGCAGATAGCTCCATCTCCCAATCCCAGCCCGGGCAGGGGCGCTTGCCGTGCCCCGGCAGATCCCAAAAGTCGACAAGAAAATCCTCCTCCAGGGCGGGCAACCAAGGGGTAAAGACTTGCCGATCCATGCCCCAGCCGTGGAGCAAGACCAGGGGCGGTTTGGCGCGAGCTAAGCGCACGGGCGCTCCAGGGCATGCACAAGCCGATCGATGTCTTCGGCGCTATGGGCGGCGCTGAGACTGATGCGCAGGCGCGCCTGTCCTTTGGGCACCGTTGGCGGCCGTACCGCTGGGCAGTATATACCGGCGCGGCGCAGGCTCGCAGCCGCCGCCAGAGCCGCTTCATTGCTCCCCAACAGCAACCCCTGAATGGGCGTGCTACTGGGCAGGTAGGAACGCCCGGCGAGCCCAGCCTGCAGTCGCTGCACCAGCAACTGCAGGTGTTGACGCCGATCTTTCCCCCGGCGCAGCAAAGGCAAAGCGGCCAAGGTCGCGGCCGCCAGCGCCGCTGGCAGGGCGGTATGGAAGAGATAGCTGCGCGCCGCCTGCTGCAGGTAGCAGATGAGGGTAGTAGAACCGGCAACGAAGGCGCCGTAGGTGCCAAAGGCCTTACCGAGGGTGCCGATGCGCAGGGTCAAGCCGTTGGCGGCGCACTGCCAATGTTCGCAGCTACCCCGCCCCTCCTCGCCCAAGACACCAAAGGCATGCGCTTCGTCGAGAAGCAAACCGGCGTCGTAGCGCTGCGCCAGTTCGAGTAGATCCGGCAGGGGAGCGAGATCCCCATCCATGCTGAACACTCCCTCAGTGACGATCCAGGCTCGTCCCGAACGGGGACGGCGCAGTAGATTTTCGAGATGGGCGAGATCGTTGTGGCGGAAGCGCTGCAGCCGTGCGCCGCTGAGCCGCGCGCCATCGATGAGGGAGGCGTGGGCGAGACGATCGAGGAAGATTTGGTCCTGGGCGGCGACGAGGGCGCCGAGAACCCCTAGATTGGCGAGGTAGCCGGAGCCGAAAAGGAGCACGGCTTCCACCCCCAGCCAAGCGGCCAGGGCGGCGGCGAGCTCGGCGTGTTGCGGGCGTTCGCCACCGAGGAGCGGGGCTGCGCCAGCGCCCAGTTCTGGTGCCGCGAAGCTGTCCTGTGCCGCCCGCCGCAGGGCCGGATGTCGCGCCAGGCCTAAATAGTCATTGCTGGCAAAGGATAGGAGCAGGTTCCCCGAGGCATCGCGGTAGAGGGGACGCAAACCCGGCTCGGCCTGCAAGACTTCTGTCTGCCGCAACAAGCCGGCCTCGCTGCGCTCTGCCAGGGCCTGCGCCCATTCGTCTTCTCTTGTGGCTTGCATCGGCACGGTATAGGGGAGGGACTCTGCCTTGTCAACGGCGCCGCAAGCGACAACAATGACGACCAATGAGGGCAGAGGAAAGGCTGCGTGTGGGGTTGGAGACTTGGGGAGCGGCGTGCGCACGATGGGGTCAGCAGAAGCTGCTGCCTTGGTTGCTACCGGAGTCCTGCCGAATTTGCGCGGCACCGGGGGCGGCACTCTGCGCGGATTGCCTGCGGGAGTTGCCGCGCCTTCCTGCCGATCGTTGCAGCTGGTGTGCCCTACCGGTGAACGACGCCGGTGACTGTCCCGTATGTAGCGTCGAGGCCCCCAGCTACGACTATACCTTCTGCCCCTTTGTCTACACTTCGCCCTTGGCAGAAGCTATCCGTACCTGGAAATTTCACGACGGACTCGACTGGACCCGCCCCTTGGCCAAGGCCTGGATCGACGCATGGGAAACACCGCCGCCGCGCCCGGAGGCCCTGCTGCCGATACCCGCGCACCCCGCCCGTTTGCGCGAACGCGGCTACAACCAAGCGGCACTCCTCGCCCACCACTGGGGGCGGAGCTATGGGGTGCCGGTGCGCGATGTATTGCGTCGGGTGCGCAATACCCCGCATCAAGTGGGCGGTAGCCGTGATCAGCGGCGGATCAACCTGCAGTCGGCCTTTGCCGTGCGCAGTCGCCTGCCCGCCCACGTCGCTCTTGTTGACGATGTGATGACCACTGGCAGCACCGCCGAAACCCTCGCCCAACTGCTACGCCAGCACGGGGTAGCGCGGGTGGATTTGTGGATTTTGACGCGCGCCCTATGAATCCACATGCTTGGCTGGAGATTGTGCTCTATCAACCCGAGATTCCCCCGAATACGGGCAATGTCATTCGCCTCTGTGCCAACACCGGGGCCGGCCTGCACCTTGTCGAACCCTTGGGCTTTGCCTGGGACGATCGACGCTTGCGGCGGGCCGGGCTGGATTATCACGAATTTGCCACGGTTGTCCGCCACCCTTCCTGGACCGATTGCCGGGCCAGTCTGGCCGGGCGCCGCTTTTTTGCCTTCAGCACCAAGGGGCAACCGGGCAGTTTTGCTGCCACACGCTTTCAGCCTGGGGACGTCTTGGTCTTTGGCCCCGAAACCCGGGGCTTGCCCGAGAGCATTCTCGCCGAGTTCTCGCCCGCCCAGTTGCTCCGCCTGCCCATGCGCGCCGGGCAGCGCAGTCTCAACCTGTCGAACAGTTGCGCCGTCGCCGTCTTTGAGGCCTGGCGCCAGCTCGGCTACCCCGAAGGTGCATAAAGCTGTCATAAAAGTGACATAAAAGCTTCGTCAAAATGTCACAATCCTGGTGTAAAGTTTTGGCCTACAACGTGTATAGCCGCTACCCAGGAGTACTCCGTGCGCACAACGACCCTGCAAGACAGTGATATTGCCGAGGCGCTCAACACCGCGCGCTTCAGCCCCTTCCACCTCAAGGCCATTGGGGCCTCTTCCATGGGCTTTTTACTTCGGCCTATGATCTCTTCATCGTCGGTACCGCCTTGGTCCTCATCAAAGACGAATGGCACCTGCGCCCGGACACGGTCGGTCTGATCGGCTCCATCTCTTTGATTGCGGCCTTCGTTGGCGCGTATCTCTTCGGCATTTTGGCCGACAAACTCGGGCGCAAGAAGATTTACGGCCTTGAGGCCCTGCTGATGACCATTGGCGCCTTGCTGTCGGCGGTGGCGCCCAATGTTGCGGTACTGCTGGTCGCCCGCGTCATTCTGGGCCTGGGTATTGGCGGGGATTACCGGATGTCGGCGGTGCTGATGTCGGAATATGCCAACGCGAAGTCGCGGGGGCGCATGGTTTCCTTGGTCTTTTCTGCGCAAGCCATCGGCTTGGTGACAGGTCCAGTGGTTGCCCTCACCCTTCTCGCCGCCGGCATGAACCATGATCTTGCTTGGCGCTTGATGCTTGGGCTGGGTGCCCTGCCTGCCCTGGCGGTGATCTACATCCGCCGTACCCTTCCGGAATCGCCACGCTGGCTGGCCCGCGTCAAGGGCGATGGCGAGGCGGCAGCGCGGGAACTGGCCTCCTTCAGCCTCGGTACCGCTACCGCCCGCAAACCCGAATCTAAGATCGTCAAACAGCCCTTAAGCAAGTATTTTCTTACCCTTATCGGTACGGCCGGCAGTTGGTTTGTATTCGACTATGCCTACTATGGAAACACCATCTCTACCCCGATGATCATGCATCGCTTGGCGCCCCATGCCGATGTCATTCAGAGCACCGCCTTGAGCCTCATCGTCTTTGCCGTGGCGGCAGTTCCGGGCTATTTCCTCGCTGCCTTCACCATCGACCGCATCGGTCACAAGACCCTGCAAATACTTGGCTTTTTCATGATGGGCTTGATGTTCCTGCTCATCGGGGCCTTCCCGATGCTCTCCGAGAGTATTGGCGTCTTCCTGGTCATTTATGGCCTGTCTTATTTCTTTGCGGAATACGGACCCAACACCACCACTTTCGTCATCGCTGGCGAGGTCTTCCCGGTCAACCTGCGCACCACCGGACATGGCCTCTCCGCTGGTACCGCGAAAGTCGGCGCTTTCCTCGGCGCCTTCATCTTCCCCATCCTGCTGCATAATTTCGGCTTGCATGGAACCTTGATGATCACCTTTTTCTTTGCCTTGGCCGGTTTGCTCCTCACCGTCTTTTTCATTCCCGAACCGAGCGGCAAAACCCTGGAAGAGGTCAGCGGCGAAGACCGCGTCGTCTCTCTGCACGAGCCCTCCCATCCGGCGCCGGTCTAAAGCGCAAGCACCTCTATGCAACCCCGCTGCGGCGGGGTTTTTGCTTTCCGACCGGCCAGTATCTTGTGCTATCCTGATGCGGAAACCGGAGGAGAATCGATGAGCGGAATGCGTATTCATCCCCTACGTCTGGATGGCCGTGGGATAGAGGAAAAACGGGAAGAAATTCGACGGGTCTTTCATCAGACCTTCAGCCTCGACGAAGAACTCTTTCGACACCTACGCAATGAGCAGGCTTGGTACGAAAAGGCGATCCCGCTGCGCCACCCGCTCATTTTCTACTTTGGTCACACTGCCACCTTTTACACCAACAAATTCCTCGTTGCCGGACTCATCGATACCCGGATCGATGCCGATCTCGAGTCGGTCTTTGCCGTTGGTGTCGATGAAATGTCTTGGGACGATCTCGACGAAACCCATTACGAGTGGCCAAGCGTGGAGCGGGTGCGCGCTTACCGCAAGCAAGTGCGGGAGATGGTAGACGGAGTGATCAGCCGGCTGCCCCTGGACTTACCCATCACCTGGGAATCACCCTGGTGGGCGATCCTCATGGGCATCGAGCACGAAAACATCCACATCGAAACGAGTTCGGTGTTGATGCGGCAGTTGCCGCTGGAGCGGGTGCAGCCGGTGCCCGCCTTTACTCCCGAACCCCTGTCCATGACCGAAGACTGGCCACAAAACCGCTTATTACCGGTAGCCGAGGGACGGGTTCGGCTGGGTAAAGCCGCAGACGACCCGCATTACGGCTGGGACAATGAATACGGCAGCCACGTGCGCGAGCTGGAAGCCTTTGAGGCCAGTGAGTTCCTGGTCAGCAACGGCGAATTCCGCGCCTTTGTCGACGACGGCGGCTACCGTGAGGCACGCTGGTGGAGTAGCGAGGGCGATGAGTGGCGACGCTATACCGGCGCCCAGCATCCGACTTTCTGGGTCCGTGCCCCGGCGGGTTGGCGCCTGCGCCTGATTGCCGAGGAGCGTCCCCTGCCCTGGTCTTGGCCAGTGGAGGTCAACTACCACGAGGCGGCGGCCTTCTGCCGCTGGAAATCGGCGCAGACGGGAATCCCCTTGCGTCTGCCCAGCGAAGATGAGTGGCGACGTCTGCGCGATCTCTCTGGGCTGCCGGACAACGACAGTTGGGGCGAACTGGCGCCAGCGCAAATTGGCCTTGCCTACGGCGCTTCCCCCTGCCCTGTCGATCGACACCGCCACGGCAGTTTTTACGATGTCGTCGGCAATGTCTGGCAATGGACGGAAACGCCCATTTATCCCTTTCCCGGTTTTCGCGTGCATCCCTACTACGACGACTTTACCGTACCCACCTTCGATCAACGTCACAACCTCATCAAAGGTGGTTCTTTCATCAGTCTCGGTAACGAAAGTCAAAAAGAGGCACGCTACGCCTTCCGCCGGCATTTCTTTCAACACGCCGGCTTTCGCTATGTGCGTTCCGACAATGCTCTGCCGGAAACTCCAGTCTACGAGAGCGATGTAGCGGTAGCGCAGTACTGCCATTTCCACTACGGCCCCGAGTACTTCGGGGTGGCCAACTATGCCCAGGCCATTGCCGAGCTCGCCCTCGCCGTCTGGGGAGACCGTCCCTTAGCGCGCGCCCTCGACATCGGTTGCTCCGTGGGCCGGAGCAGTTTTGCCCTGGCAGCGCGGGCGCAAGAAGTCATCGGCATCGATTTCTCGACGCGTTTCGTACAGGTGGCGGCGCGTTTACAGGAGAAACTCCGCTTTCCCTACGCCATCACCGAGGAAGGCGAACTGCAAAGCCACCACTGGGCCGATCTCGCCGCCCTCGGTCTGGCCGAGCATGCCGGTCGCTGCCAATTCGTGCAGGGGGATGCCTGCAACCTCAAGCCCATCCACCGCGACTTCGATCTCGTGCTGGCCGCCAACCTCATCGATCGCCTCAGCGATCCGGCCAAATTCTTGCGCGACATTGCCGAGCGCATTCGCCCCGGTGGGATCTTGGTCCTCAGTTCTCCGTATACCTGGCTCGCGGAATTCACCCCCAAAGAGCGTTGGATCGGCGGCCTGCGGCGGGATGGCGAGAGCATCGATACCCTGACCGGACTCAAGGCCCTCCTCGGCGAGCATTTTGCCCTGCATCCCGAGTTTCCCCGCGACCTGCCCTTTGTGATTCGCGAAACGGCGCGCAAATATCAGCACAGTATCGCCCAGGTGACGGTCTGGACTCGGCGGTCGTGATCGACTTCGACCAGGTCATCGAGCGCCGTGGTAGCGCCTCCCTCAAATGGGACGGCGCTGCCCAGCGCTTTGGGGCCGAGGTCCTGCCCCTGTGGGTGGCCGACATGGACTTCGCTGTCGCCCCGGGCATTCTCGACGCCTTGCGCCAGCGCCTCGAGCATCCCATCTTTGGCTACCCCGAGCGCGACGCCGCCTTCCAGCAAGCGGCGCGCACCTGGTGGCAGCAACGCTACGGATGGGCCCCTGCCGCGGAGGCATTGCTGAGCGTCAGCGGCGTTGTCCCTGCCCTCTTTGCGGCGGTGCGCGCCTTTACCGAGCCTGGCGACGGCGTCGTCGTCCTGCCCCCGGTCTACCCGCCTTTCCTCGCGGCAGTACGAGACAATCATCGCCGCCTGGAACTCGTGCCCCTGCGCGCCGATGCCGAGGGCTGGTATACGATCGACTGGTCGGCCCTCGAGGCCGCCCTAGCAAAAGCAAAACTCTTGCTTTTTTGCTCCCCCCACAACCCCGTTGGCCGGGTTTGGCAGACCACGGAATTGCAGCGGCTCATCGAGCTCTGTCGGGCTTTGGGGGTAAGCTTGGTCAGCGATGAGATCCATGCCGATCTCAGCTACGCTACCCACACGCCTCTGGCGCAGCTGGCGCCCGAGGCAGTCGTCCTGAGTTCGGCGGGAAAAGCCTTCAATATCGCTGGTCTTGGGGGTGGAGTTGCCAGCTGTGCCGATCCGGATCTGCGCGCCCTCTTGGCGGCGGAATTGCAACGCAGTCAGTGCCATCACATCAACGATCTCGGCATGCTCGCGGCGATTGCGGCTTGGCAGACTGGCGCGGCATGGCTCGATGCCCTGCGCGCCTACCTGCGGGAGAATCTCGACTTCCTCGCCGCGCAATTGCACGAGCGTCTTCCCCAAGTGACCTATCGGGTGCCGGAATTCGGCTACTTGGCCTGGCTTGGGGTGGCCGCCTACGGCAGCGATACCGAAATTACCGAGGGTTTGCGCCGTGCTGGTCTCGGCCTCAATCCCGGCCCCAGTTTTGGCCCCGGGGGTAACGGCTATCTGCGCATGAATGTCGCCACCCCCCGCGCCGTCCTCGGCGAGGGAGTCGAGCGCTTGCTTCAGGCCTTGGATTCTGCCTAGAGGTAGGGCGCGAGCAGTTGCAAACTGCGCTGCACTGCCCCGCTTTGCCCCGCAAACCAAGTCCCGGCGCGCTCCCCCAAGGCCTTGGCGGCGGCAGGATCGTGCAGCAGGGTACGCAGGTTTTCTCGTAAACCATTGCCGTCGGCGCAGACGAGCAGCGCCTCGGCAGCCGCCATCTCGGTAACCAGGCTCGCAAAATTTTCCGTATGCGGCCCCAGCAGCACCGGCTTGGCCAAGGCCGCCGGTTCCAGGGGATTATGACCGCCGTGGGGCACAAAGCTGCCGCCCATGACGACGAGATCGGCGGCGGCACAGAAATCGATCACCTCACCAAAACTGTCGACTAGAAAGACTTGCGTGTCGGCCGCGACCTGAGCATCCAGACTGCGCCGCACAACGCGCCGCCCACGCCGCTGCAGCGCCGCCACAATCTCCTCGGCCCGCTCGGGATGGCGGGGGATCAGCACGAGCAACAGATCGGGGAATTCCGTCTGCAGGGTCGAGAGGAGATCTGCCGCCAGTTCCTCCTCGCCCGGGTGGGTAGACGCAAAGACCCAGACTCGTCGCCCTGCAAAACGCTCCCGCCACATCGCCCCCGCCTGCCGCTGCTCAGGGCGAATCTGCAAGTCCAATTTGAGTTGCCCCGCCACCGTCACCCGCGGCGCCCCAAGGGCGCGAAAGCGTTCGGCATCTGCGGTACTTTGCGCAGCAATCTGGGTCAGTCCAGCGAGTGCCGGCGCAAAGAGCCCCTGCCAGCGCTGGTAGCCCTGCAGGGAGCGAGCCGATAAACGGGCATTGAGTAAAAAGAGGGGAATGTGGCGCTGCGCCGCGGCATGAATGAGGTTGGGCCAGATTTCGGTTTCCAGAAAAAGCCCCAGACGCGGCTGTTGCCGTTCCAGAAAGCGCGCTATGGCGCCGGGCACGTCGTAGGGCAAGTAGAGTTGCTGTACCGAATCGCCCAGACGCGCGCGCAAAACCTGCCGCCCGCCAGGGGTGGTGCTGGTCAGCAAAATCGGCAGTTGCGGATAGCGCTCCTGTAGGGCAAGAATCAAGGGCAGGGCCGCCATCCCCTCCCCCACGCTCACTGCATGGATCCATAAGGGACGATCCCGTCGCCGCGGCACCCAGCCAAAGCGTTCTCGCCAATGGGCGCGATAGGCGGGGCGACGCAGCATGCGCTGCCAAGTAAAGAGCAGGAGCAGGGGGGTCAGGAGGCGCGTCAGCAGACGGTAGAGGCGCGGCATCATTCCCGGCGCAAAATGCGGTCCGTCAACCAATCGAGGCGATACCAGGGGCGAAAGCTGCGCAGCATTTCCTCGCGATCGTAATCCGTTGCCACCCAGGTGCGCAGATTCAAACCCGGCCTCTGCGCCAGTTCCGTCACGGCGCGGGTAAAAAACCAGTCGAGTATTCCGGTATTGGCGTGGCGAATGTGCCCGTAGGGCCAGAGACGCAGCTGCGCACGGGCTTCCTCCAGCGGTACGGCATAGCGTTGATGCAACAGCAAGGTAGAGATGAAGCCCGCCCGATCCGCCCCCGATTTGCAGTGCACCAGAAGGCGCGGCGGCAGGGTCGGGATCTGGTCGAGAAAGGCGAGCAAGGACTCACGCCGCGGTAAATCGCGAGAACCAAAGCCGTGGATGGGCAGATGCCGAATGGCAAGGGCATCGCAGGTATCCTGCTCGAGGCGAAAGTGCGGCTCCTCGGGGGCCGGAGCGCGAATGTTGAGGACGGCATCAAAGTGATGCATTGCCTGCCAACGCTGCAACTGCCAGGGGGCGGGCTGGGCGGAACGGAAAAGCCCCGGCGCCACCTCATGCAAGTTGGCATAGAAAAGCTCGCGGAAAATACCGTGATCGGTCCAGAACTGGTGCCGGCGGAACCGCCGCGTCTCCTCGCGACTGAGAGAACTGCCGGCAATCATGCGACCGCCAACGATGGCCGCAGTGCCATCCAAACTTGCTCCGGCAAGAGGGCTTGCTGACAGGGGATGGGCTCTCCCGGCGCGGCAATGCGGCGGCAGCGCCTGCTGCCACAAGGGGCGCAAGACTCTGGGGACTGCAAGACCGCAATCTGCCGCGATGCCTGCTCCGGGGGCGTCGGTCCGTATATGGTTACCCCAGGCAGCCCCAGGGCGGCAGCCAAGTAAGAAAGCCCGGTATCCATGCCCACAAAGGCCTTCGCTGCCACCATGATTCTGCCCAAGTCCTCCAGTTTCAGCGGCGGCAAGGCCACGACATTGGGCGCCGCATTGGCAATGGATTCTACGCGTAGCCTCTCCCGCTCGTCGATGGCCGGTAGCAAGAGCTGATAGCCCTCTCCCGCCAGTTCTCGTGCAAGGGCAATCCAATGGCCAACGGGCCATTCCTTGTTCTGCCAAACCCGAGAAGTGGCATGCAAGCCGAGCACGAAGGGCGCACCTCTACGCAAGAACTCGAAGTCCTCCGTTGCTGCAGCACGCCAGCGCTCGGCTTGCCTCGCCAAACCGTAGTCCGCCTCGCCCTCCGGCCGCGGGTAGGCAAAGATCTGGGCAAAAAGCTCGCGATTACGCTGGATGGCCGTCGGCCCCCAGGGAACGGCATGACGCTGCCCATATAGGAGACTTGCCAAGGGCTCGCGAGCACTGCGCGCGGCGAGCCCGGCCACCTGCGCACCCGCCAGCCGCGCCAGCACTGCACTTTTGTAGAGACCCTGACTGTCCACCACCAGGTCGTAGGCCGCGGCACGCAACTCCCGCCGCAGGCGTAATACGGTGCGTAAAAATGCCGTGCCGCCCCGCGGGCGTTGGCGCAAAGAAAAGGCGAGGCTGCGCCGCACCAGGGGGTGCCAGGCGGCCACGGGCGCAAAGGCCGGCTCGATGAGCCAATCCAGTAGTACATCCGGCCGCGCCGCCTGCAGGTCGGTAAGCGCCGGTAGGGTATGCAGCACATCGCCCAGAGAACTCAGGCGCAGCAAAAGAACCTTCACCGCCGCTCCGCCTGCTGCATTTCCCGGGCGATGGCATATTTCATGAACGAGCCCAGGGCGGTGGTCCAGGCGATGGCCGCCCCATCGACGCCATCGAGAAAGCCAAGACGAACAAGGTAAGCGCGAAAAAATGCCGCCAAGCCGTGAGACATGGGATCATAGCTTGCAACTCGCCGCCCATGCGCGACGAGCTTTTCGGCATTCAACTGGGCGTAACGCTGCATTTTTTGCAAGAGTTGCTGGTAATTCGCATAAGAGTAATGGTCCAAGGCCAAAACGCCCAATTCTGCCACCGGCCCAGCGCTGTGCCAGGACTCGTGTACCGCTTCGGCAAGGTCATAGGCGCCGCGGCGACGATCGAAGAGGCGTAGTACCCGGTCCTTGGCCCAGTCTCCGTAGCGAATACGCCGCCCGTGAAAATAACTGCACCGGCGCAGAAAATAGGCGGCCGCCTCGGGGCCCTCACGTAACAAGTCGACGATGGCCTGTTTTCCCTCGGGTCGCAACACCTCATCGGCATCGAGCATGAGAATCCAATCATGCTTTGCCGCCTCCACAGCAAATTGTCGCTGGGCCGCAAACCCTTGCCAGGGATTTTGCAGTACTCGTGCACCGTGTGACTCCGCAACGACGATCGAATCATCCTGAGAACCGCCATCCACCACCAAAACCTCGTCGGCAACTCCTACGGCACTAAGTAGAGAACGGTCCAACGCAGAGCTACAGTCTTGCGCAACGTAGACCAGCGAAAACCTCGTCGTCATCCTCGCCCGCTCGCAGACCAACGCGCCAGCAAGGGCATACCGGCAAAAAGGGCAATATTGACGGCATCCGCATAGCCCCAGCTGAGGGAATCGAAGATCCCGCCAATCACATAAATGGCAAAATAGCTCAGGACGAACCAGCCCTGCGGGGTAAAACGCGCCTGCCAGGATTCGCGGCCAATAGCCCACAGAACCCAGAGAAAGAGCAAGAGCCCAATGATGCCCAGGCTCGCCGCCTCACTCAGAAAACTGTTGGCGGCCGTGTTCATGACAAAACCCGGCGTGGCGGGCAAGAGGTGCTGCGCCTGTAGCTGCAGGACGGCGGGGTAGAAGTCGCCGGTACCCACCCCAAAGAGGGGGTGCAACCAGAACAGCAGCGCACCACCCCACATGGCAACGAGACGAATTCCCCAACTCGTCCGCACATCCGCCTGCGCGGGGGAGAAGCTCGCGAGTTCATGCACACCCACCAGCAGGTGTTGGCGGACTTCGGGAATGGCCAGCAACAGCGCCGCACCGAGCAAGCCGGCAAGCGGCAAGGCCCAGCGCCAACGTCCGGGATAGAGCAGAAATAAGGCTATGGGCAACAGCAGAATCAGCAGAACCTGACCGGAGCGTCCGGGCGTGAGCGCCATTTGCGCCAGCAGAACGAAGATCAATATCCAATTGACTGAGCGCGAGAAATTCCACTGCATTTTCTGATCGTAGATCAGCCAGAGAATGGCGTGGGCAATGACCAGAGAGAGAAAAATATGGTCACAAAAACCGGTGTACGGAATCCAGTCGGTATTGTGCCAGGGCAAGATTTTCCAGGTCATGAGAAAGGCAAGCACTTCATTGACCAAGATTCCCGCCAAAAACCAACGAATCACCCACTTCACCCAACGCTCTTGCCAAGGTAAGGTCGCGCCAATGAAAGCAAAGATGGCGTCAAAGGTCGAAACCAGGACCTTCTGTCCAAAAAACATGTTCGTCGTCCACAACAAACCGATGGCCGTCCAGGCCATGAGTAGCAGCCAGGGCAACCACCAACTGCGCGCCCCAATCGCCCGCCAATTCCGCCAATGTCCGCTGAATCCGTAAGCAAGCAGCAGCAAGCCCATGGCAATTCCCGAACCCGCCGTGCTGAGAGGGAAAAAGAAGAGCGGTAGCGCGTAGAGACTGAACATCCAGGGATCGGGAATACGCATGGTTCTCTCAAGGTGCAGGAAGACGTTGGCGAAGCGCGTCGAGCAGCATGTCGACCGAAGGCGCCACCAGCACGAGCAGATTACCAACCCGGTGATAATGTGCGGGATTGGGTCGATGGAACAAGACGATGGTCGGTTTTCCGAGACCGACACTCATGTGGTACGGCCCAGAGTCGCTGGACACAAAAAGATCGCAACTGTCGATGATACCGCTCAACAGATCGAGAGAGCCCGCACCCGCGAGATTTTCGATTGGTGATTCTCCCCAACGCTGCCAGTAGCGTTGCCGGAACTCGGCATTCACCGCATGCTCGTTGGGAGCACCCGTCAGCAAGAGCTGATATGGCTGTAGCAGGGCGAGTTTTCCAAAACTCTCGACCAAAAGATCGAGATCCGGCCTTTTGGCCAACGCATCCGGAGTTCCGCAACCAATATTCAATCCAATGCGCAATCTTTCTGAGGACTTGCAATTTTTCTGCTGCCAAGCACGCCCGTCGGTACCCACCTGCAAGCAAATCGGCTGCCCCTTCCGCTCCAAGCCCAAAGCCGCCAACGCTGCAAAATCTCGCTCCGTATAGTCCATGGGCTGCGGCAGGCCGTGCTTTTGCGCATAGCGAGAGAGACTGGGGCCGGAATGATCGTAAAGCAAACCCCGCCCCGGTACCTGCGCCACCCCCACCGTCGCGGCACGCGGAGATTGCGCACGCAGAATACGGCTGGCGATAGCCGTCTCGATACCGTGCGGCTCGTGGTCGATGATGAGGTCAGGTTGGATTTCCTTTCCCAGACGACGCAATTCCGGCAGCAAACTGCGCCAGCCCTTGGGGCCCACCCCACGCATACCGGCAAAACGACCCTCCTGCAGAGGCAAAAAGTGGGCGCTGTGCAGCAGATGATGCCGAGAAATGAGCTCCTCGCTCGGATACCCCGGCCAGCGGGTCAGAAAAATCAGGTGCAATTCGGCATCGGGCCAGCGTCTTTTGAGGACTGCCCAAGCGGCCGAACTACGCAAAATGTCGCCAATGCCGGCGCTGTGGGACTTGATGAGGATGATGCGCCGAGGATGGCTGGGTAGAGGGCGGCGCAGCATGTCAGGCGGCGTATCCCAACGCATTGGATTGGTGCAGGAATGCCTCGGCAACGCGCTGTGCAGCAAAAGACTGCACATAGACTCGCCCCTCCGCGCCAAGGCTGGCGCGCAGTGCGGCACTATGTCCTAGGCCGAGAAGGGCCTCCCGCCACGCCGCCAAGTCGCCGGGCGGTAGGAGCAAGCCGCTCTTGCCCGCGGCAAAGGCCTCGGGAATGCCGCCAATATCGGCACCGAGCACCGGCAGTCCTACCGCTTGCGCCTCTACCAAAACCCGGCCAAAGGTATCGGGCTCGATGGAAGGCAAGGCAAGGGCATCCATGGCACCGTACCAGGGAGTTACGAGGTCGGTCCAGCCTTGCAAATGTTGCCAGGGTCGCCCCGCCATTGCGGTACGAAAAGCCTCCTCGTGGGCGCCGCCCCCGAGCCAGAGCCCCTGTACGCGGGCATCCTGGACATGGGCGGCATCGATGGCCTCGGCCAAGGCAAAGATCCCTTTGCCGCGATGCCAGGCACCCACATAGCCCACCAGAAAAACATCGTCGGCGATCCCCAGTTGCTGACGCAGGCGCTCTCGGCTTCCTGGCGGCGGCACAAAGTCTTCCAGAAAAACGGGGTTGGGCAGGTACTCCACCCGCGCTGCCGGAATTCCCCGCTCTACCAGGCGCCGCTGTAGGTAGCGGGAGATAGCCACCAAGCGCAGCGGCCAGCGCGACAGCAGCCAGCGGGTGCTCGGGCGAATGGGCAGATCCATGTGCCGAAAGAGCAGCAGGGGAATCCCGCGCGCACGGGTGCTCAAAGCCAGAGGCCAGTATTCCTTGCTGAAGCTGCCGACCACCAAGCCAGGGCGCAACTGCCGCAGCAATCGTTGCAAAACAGCGATGCCGTTGGGGTCGGCACTATTGTGAAAGCGTCCGAAATGCAACTGCACCGGGGTGTCCTCTAGTGCAGCGGCAATCTTTCCTTGTGGATGCACTAGGGCATGCACCTCCACACCTGCCTCCGCCAAGGCCCGCAGCATGGTGATCATGTGCGTTTCGGTGCCACCGCCGCCAGGGTTGGTGCCAACCCAAAGGAGAGGTCTCCGCATCGGTCCTGCCATGGGGATTTTCTCAGGCCCGCGGGCGGTCTTCATAGCCGGTCCAGAGCTGCAAGGGCAGCACGTGGGGAAGATGATGGCCGCCCACGGAAATACGCGGCAGGGTAAGCAGGTCATCCCCCACCCGCGCCCGTCCCCGACGGGTGCTCACCGCCATCGCAAAACCGCTGGCGGCGACGAGATCGCGCTCGCGCGGACCCCCGTCGCCATAGGGGTAGCAAAAACTGCGCACGTCGCGCCCCAACAATGCCTCCAAATCCGTCTTGCTGCCGGCAATCTCCGCCTGTGCCTCTGCTGCTGCCACCTGCGGCAAGCGCACATGACTGCGGGTATGCGCGCCGACCTCCATCCCCGCATCCGCCCACTGCCGTAGCTCCGCCGCCGTCATCATCGGCTTTTCGACCCCAAGCTCGGCGGCATCCCAGCGATTGCAGTCGCCCAGGGCGCCAGAAACCACAAAGCAGGTGGCGCTGAAACCCCATTGCTGCAAAACCGGCAGGGCATGCTGGAGATTGTCGCGGTAACCATCGTCAAAAGTGATGACCGCCACCTTGCCCTGGTGCGCACCGCGCAGGTAAGGTTCGGCATCCGCCAAGGAAACGCCGCGGTACCCGGCCCAGGCGAGGAGCCGCATCTGCCGGGCAAAGCGCCGCGGCGACACATACAGGCTGCGCAACCGCGCTCCCGGCGGCGCCAGTTCGATGTTGTGGTACATGAGGATGGGGATGGGGCGCATCTCAGGGTGTTTCGGGAACCCGAGCGCGCACCACATACGTCGTCTTGCCCTGCCCCTCGAAGTAGATGCGCGCCAGCATCTCGGCGACGATGCCGGTGTTAAGAAACTGCAGTCCGGCGAGAAAGAAAAGCACCCCGGCGATGAGCATGGGCCGCCCGGAAATGGCAGCACCCTCGGCAAATTTGTCGATGAAGAGATAGGCGAGCATGCCACTGCCGATGAACAAGGAAAAGAGGCCAATGACGCCAAAAAAATGCATGGGTCGCTGGCTATAACCCAAGAAAAATTTGACGAAGAGCAGGTCCACCAGGACACGGAAGGTGCGGGTGATGCCGTACTTACTCTTACCCGCCCGCCGCGGATGGTGCCGTACGGGCACTTCGACAATGCGATCGGTATAGGTCAGGGTGGAAAGCCAGGCAGGAATGAAACGATGCATCTCGCCATAGAGGCGCACTCCTTGCAGGACGGAAGCACGGTAGGCTTTCAGGGTGCAGCCGTAATCGTGCAAATGCACCCCCGTAAGGCGCCGGATCAGGCGATTGGCGATGCGCGAGGGAATCTTCCGCAAGAGCAGGCCGTCCTGCCGATTTTTCCGCCAGCCCGCCACCACATCGAGATTCTCCTCCAGCAAGCGCCGCGCCAGCGGGAGAATATCCTGGGGGTCATTCTGTAAATCGGCGTCGAGGGTGACGATGACTTCGCCCTGGGCGGCGTCGATGCCTGCCTGCATGGCGGCGGTCTGGCCGAAATTACGCTGCAAATGGATGATGGTCAGCACCTCGGGCCAGGCGGCTTGGGCGCGATCGAGGGCGGCAGCGCTGCCGTCGCGGCTGCCATCGTCGACGATGATGACCTCGACATCGGCCCCGGTCAAGGCGGCACGCAGGGCCGCTACCAAGGGTTCGACATTGTCGATCTCGTTATAGAGCGGGATGACGACGGAGAGTTCAGGCATCTTCGTTCCAGGCGGTGAGATAGGCGCGGGTGGCTTGGGCGGGATCGGCAGCTTCAAGAATCCCCGACAACACGGCAATCCCCTGGGCGCCAGCCTGCCGCGCGGCAGCCACCCGATCCGGGCGCAAGCCCCCGAGGGCGATGACCGGCAAGGCCGCTGGCGCTACCCACTCGGCAAAGCGCTCACAGCCGAGGGCCTCGGCATCGGGATGGGTGGCCGTCGCAAAGAGCGGCGAAAGAAAGGCATAGCGCGCTTGCAACTGGGCCGCCCGTTGCAAACTGGCGAGACTGTGGCAGGACACACCAAAAGGCTGGGCGGGCGGTTCTTGCGCCGCTGCCAGGCGCGCTTCGGTCCAATGCAGGCCGTTCGCGGGCCAATCCGGCAAGGGGTCGGGATGATTGAGGTAGACCTGGACCCCGCTGGCCAGGGCGTCGCCCAAAAAATTTGGCAGTGAGCGCGCCAGCGCCGCCGGGACCGGGGCCTTGCAACGCAATACCACGGCGCGCAGACCGGCATCGAGAGCGGCAGCCAGGGCCGGGAGAAAACGCTCCGTCGCTACCCGAGCCGGGTCGGCAATGAGCCAAAGCGGCGGCTGCGGCAGTTTTTCATTCAATAGCTTGGCGACTACCGGGAGATTGGGGGCGAGGCAGTCGAGGGCAGCGATTTCCCAGGGGTAGACCCAGCGAATCTGTTGCCCCTCGCAGCCAAAGGGCTCCCCAGTCCAGGAGCGCACCCGAAAAAAATGCAGGGCAACGGTGCGCTCGGGATAGGGATGATCGCGACGCAGCAAGGGCTCGATACCCTGCACCTGCACCCCGATTTCTTCCGCCAGTTCCCGCGCCAAAGCCGCCTCCGGTGCCTCACCGGGCTCGATCTTGCCCCCCGGAAACTCCCAAAAACCCGGCCAGGGCTTGCCTTCCGGGCGTAGGGATATCAGCACCCGCCCATCGTCTCGCTGCAGTACCCCCGTGGCTACCGGCACGACCGCCATGCGTCAGCTCCGATAGTCGGCGTTGATGCGCACGTAGTCGTAGGAGAGATCACAGGTCCAGATCTCCTCGACCGCCGTTCCGCGGCCGAGATCGACGGTGATCGGGATCTCTGCCTGCGCCATCACCTGCTGGCCGGCCTCTTCACGATAGTCGGGATCGCGCGCGCCGTCACGGACGATGGCAAGCTCGCCCAAGCGAATCTGCACCCGGGAGACATCGAGATCCTCGATGCCTGCCGCCCCGATGGCCGCCAGCAAGCGCCCCCAGTTGGGGTCTGAAGCAAAGAATGCGGTCTTGATGAGGGGACTGTGGGCCATACGGTAGGCCACCTGCAAACATTCCGCGGCATCTCGCCCGCCTTGCACCCGGATGGGGATGAATTTTGTTGCCCCTTCCCCGTCGCGGACGATGGCCTGGGCCAATTCCTGGGCGACTTCCGTGACTGCCTGCAAGAGGGCGTGCTGATCTTCGCTGCCCGCATGTACGGGTACATTGCCCGCCGCCCCCGTCGCCATCAACACCGCCGCATCGTTGGTGGAAGTATCACCATCGACGGTAATGCGGTTGAAGGATTTTTCTACCGCTGCCGCCAAGAGCGGCCGCGGCAGGTCTGGCGCCAGGGCCGCATCGGTAGCGATGAAGGCGAGCATGGTCGCCATGTCGGGGCGGATCATTCCCGATCCCTTGGCAATTCCGGTCACCGTCACTTCCTTGCCCCCCAAGAACAGGCGACGAAATGCCCCCTTGGCGACGGTGTCGGTAGTGCGAATGGCATCCGCGGCGGCCAGCCAGCCATCGGCATCCAGAGCCCCCAGGGCAACAGGCAAGGCGGCGGCGATTTTGCCTGCCAAATCAACCGGCTCGCCAATCACCCCGGTCGAGAAGGGCAAGACCTGCTCCGGCGCGCAACCCAAGGCCTCGGCCACCACGCGACAGCTGTCGGCAGCCGCCTGGGCGCCCGCCACCCCGGTGCCGGCATTGGCATTGCCGGTATTGATGACCAGGGCGCGAACGGCCGACGAGGCTGCCAGGTGCGCCTCGGCAACGAGGACCGGGGCGGCGCGAAAGCGGTTGCGGGTGAAGAGGGCAGCGACCTGGGTACCGGGGTCGAGAACCAACAAGGTCAGGTCCTTGCGGCCGGGATAGCGAATCCCCGCCGCCGCAACGGCCACGCGCACCCCGGCCACGGGAGGAAGGAGAACGGGGGCGGACAGGGCAACGGGCATGCTGGCTCCTCAATCCAAACGGCCGCAACAATGCTTGTATTTCTTGCCGGAACCGCAGGGGCAGGGCTGGTTGCGCCCCACCTTGTGCGCCTGGAAGGGGGCCGCTGCCGCCGCGGATAGGGCTGCAACCGCTGGCAGATCGAGATCTTCATCAGCGCTGGAGCCCCCGGCAATTTCGGGGTGTTGGAAAACCAAGCCCTGATTCGAACGCTGCGGAAAGAGGCTGCTCCAGTCCATACCCTCGGCTGCCGCCTCGTCCGCTGGGCTGATCTGCACATGGGACAGGGTACTGACAATCTCCTCCCGGATGCGCGCCAGCATGGCGTTGAACAACACCAGGGATTCACGCTTGTATTCCTGCTTGGGATTCTTCTGGGCATAACCGCGCAGGTGGATGCCCTCGCGCAGGTGATCCATGCTCGCCAAGTGGTCCTTCCACTGGCTGTCGAGCACCTGCAAAGTGATGCTTTTTTCCAGGTGGCGAGCCATCTCCTCGCCCATCAGCGCTGCCCGCTCCTGCCAGCGCTGCTGCACGCGCTGCAGGATCCGCTCCTGCAGCCCGGCATGGTTGAGACTGCGGTCCTCTGCCAACCATTCGGCCACCGGGAATTTCTCGGCAAAAACCCGCTCCAGAGCCATCTCCAAGCCCTCGATATCCCACTGCTCTTCCATGACCCCGGGTGGGGCATAATCCTCGAGCAGGGCCGCGAGCACGTCCTCGCGCAGGGTTTCGATCTCGCTGTGGAGATCTTCGCTGTCCATGAATGCATTACGCTGGGCGTAGATGATTTTGCGCTGTTCGTTGGCAACATCGTCGTACTCCAGCAGCTGTTTGCGAATATCGAAGTTGCGGGCTTCCACCTTGCGTTGGGCGTTTTCGATGGATTTGGTGACCCAAGGATGCTCGATGGCCTCCCCCGGCTGCATCCCGAGTTTTTGCATCAAGCCACCGAGACGGTCACTACCAAAGATACGCATCAGCGGATCTTCCAGGGAGAGATAAAAACGCGAGCTGCCAGGATCGCCTTGACGCCCGGAGCGACCGCGCAGCTGGTTGTCGACACGGCGCGACTCGTGGCGTTCGGTGCCAATGATGTGCAAGCCACCAGCAGCCACACTGGCGTCATGTTCCCGCTGCCAACCTTCACGCAGGGCACGGATCTGCTCTTCCTTGCTCGCCTCGTCGAGATCTTCCCGCGCGCGGATCATCTCGATCTCGTGCGCCACATTGCCACCCAGGACGATGTCGGTACCGCGACCTGCCATGTTCGTGGCGATGGTCACGGCGCCCACCTTACCTGCCTGCGCAATGATTTCCGCCTCGCGCTCATGCTGCTTGGCATTGAGCACCGCGTGGACGATTTTGCGCTCGCGCAAACGCCGCGACAGATACTCGTTATGTTCAATGGAGGTGGTGCCGACGAGGACAGGTTGCCCACGCTGCTGGCAGTCGATGATATCGTTGATGATGGCATCCCATTTTTCTCCTGCGGTGCGGTAGATCTGGTCCGGCAGATCTTTGCGACGGATGGGCTTATGGGTTGGGATGACCACTACTTCCAGGCCATAAATCTGATTCAGTTCAAAGGCTTCGGTATCTGCCGTGCCAGTCATGCCGGCAAGCTTTTCGTACATGCGGAAGTAGTTCTGGAAGGTGATGGAGGCGAGAGTCTGACTCTCGTTCTGAATTTCCACCCCCTCCTTGGCTTCCACCGCCTGATGCAGACCATCCGACCAGCGGCGCCCAATCATCATACGCCCGGTAAATTCATCGACGATGCAGACCTCACCATCGCGCACAATGTAATCCGTCTCACGCTTGTAAATGTGATGCGCGCGCAGAGCCTGATTGAGATGATGCACGAGGCTGACATTCAGTACATCGTAGAGATTGCCCTGCACTAGAAGACCATGCTCGCGCATCAGCCGCTCGGCCTTTTCGACGCCTTCTTCGGTGAGGAGGACCTGTTTGGCTTTCTCGTCGATGGTGAAGTCTTCTTCCGCCTGGAAGAAAGGGATCAAGCGATCGACCCGCACGTAGAGGTCGGTGCTTTCCTCGGTCGGACCACTGATGATCAGAGGCGTTCGCGCCTCGTCGATGAGGATGGAGTCGACCTCGTCGATGATGGCGTAGTGCAGGCCCCGCTGTACCCGCTCGGCAGGCGAAAAGGCCATGTTATCGCGCAGATAATCGAAGCCGAATTCGTTGTTGGTACCGTAGGTGATATCGGCTGCGTAGGCAGCGCGGCGCTGCTCCGGCGACAGTTGCGAAATGATGGTACCCACCGAGAGCCCGAGAAAAGCATGCAAACGGCGCACCCACTCGGCATCGCGGCTGGCCAAGTAGTCGTTGACGGTCACCACATGCACTCCCTTACCGGCAAGGGCATTGAGGTAGGCGGGCAAAGTCGCGACCAAGGTTTTGCCTTCCCCCGTGCGCATCTCGGCAATCTTGCCGTGGTGCAACATGTAGCCGCCAATGAGCTGTACGTCATAATGGGACATGCCCAGGGTTCGCTGCGCCGCTTCCCGCACGGTGGCAAAGGCCTCGGGGAGCAAGTCGTCGAGGGATTCGCCCTGCTCGTAGCGGGCGCGCAGGCGCGCCGTCTGCCCCTGCAGCTCGGCGTCGCTCATGGACCGATACTGCTCCTTGAGCCCATTGATTCGGTTGACAACGCTGCCGGCCTTCTTGATCAGACGGTCATTGCGACTACCTACCACATGACGGATGATGGTTCCCAGCATGAATGCCAAAACTCTAAGTCAAAAAAATATGCCCGAGGGTAGCACGAAGCCCGCGCGGACGAAACGCCATGCCCGCGATCAGCTTGGCCCCACCCTCGCCGCCCTCTTTCGCCATGGCCAGGAGCTGCAGGCGCGCCAGCAGGATTGGAATGCCCTCCTGAGCCTCGAGGCCCAGGAACGTACCTGGCTGGTGGATTGGCACGGTGGAGTATTGCAGGTACTGGTGGAAAGCGGCGTCTGGCTGAGTTGGATTCGCCGCCACCAAAAACAGATTTGCCAGCGTTGGAATGCCCGCTATCCGGAGCAACGTGTGGAGCGTATCGAGGCATCGGTGCGCCCCTGGCATCCGCGGGTTGCCGCACCCCGAGTGCCGGCCTCGACCGCCATAACGGGGCCGGCGCCAGCGGCCCTGCGCGAACTCGCCGCAACGACCGAGGGACCGCTACGCGGCGCCCTCGAACGCCTGATTCGGACCCTAGATCAGGCCGGTACCGACACCAAAGACTCGACGAAGGAGAAGGGTGCCCGTTCCGGCGCGGCGTAATCCACATATTCCCAGGCATCCTCGCGCTGCAGCAATAGGCGCAGGAGCTGATTGTTCAAGGCATGGCCGGCCTTGTGACCGGAAAAGTGCCCAAGGAGAGGGTGTCCGAGCAAGTAGAGATCGCCGATGGAATCGAGCACCTTATGGCGCACGAATTCGTTGGCATAGCGCAAGCCATCCTCATTGAGGACGCGGTAATCGTCGACGACGATGGCGTTGTCGAGATTTCCGCCCAAGGCCAGCCCCATGCGCCGCAAGGTCTCGACTTCGCGCATGAAGCCAAAGGTGCGGGCGCGGGAGACTTCTTTGAGATAGGAGGTGTGGGCAAAATCGACACTCACTTCTTGGCCACCGTTACGCAATACCGGGTGGTCGAAGTCAATGGCGAAGCTGACCCGAAAGCCGTCGTAGGGCTCGATACGCACCCAACGGTCCTCTTCCCACACCTCCAGGGTTTTTTTGATGCGAATGAAACGCTTGGGAGCGTTCTGCTCCTCGATGCCGGCGCACTGAATGAGGAATACGAAGGGGGCGGCACTACCATCCATGATCGGTACTTCCGCCCCATCGAGATCGACATAGACATTGTCGATGCCGAGACCGGCAAAAGCCGACATCAGGTGCTCGATGGTACCGACCCGCACGTCGCCATCGCCGATGTTGGTAGACAGGCGCGTATCGACGACGTGCAAGGGATCCGCTTTGATGTATGCGTTGCCGGGGAGGTCGCTGCGGTGGAAGACGATGCCGGTGTTGACCGGAGCCGGACGCAGGCCAAGGTAGACTTTCTTGCCGCTGTGCAGGCCGATGCCGGTACCCCAGATCATGTTTTTCAGTGTGCGCTGCTGAATCATCTAAGCTGTCTGCGATCGGTGCGATCGCCCTCCCACGTTTCCTGTATCTAACCATACAACGACTGTTGCGAACTTACAACTCCATGTATGCGTCCACCACCTTTGGCACTGTGGTAGATGTTGGAGGAGGAAGGATAGCGGTGGTTTCTGTCCGAGTCGATGGTGTGGCCGTTCGGCGTTGT
>NZ_JAVRKK010000006.1:0-53408 GCF_031962545.1 Candidatus Igneacidithiobacillus taiwanensis | reverse complement strand
CGCGCCTTTGGGCAGAATGCTGTGGCTTGCATGCTTACCCAGATAGACCTGGGCGAGGGCTTGGGCACGCTCCTCGCCAATGCGGGAGAGCTGAAAGGGATTGATCTTCTCACCATGACGAAGCAGGATGATTTCTGCGGGCACCGCCTGGGCAGCCAGGGGTGCAAGACTCAATAGTGCCAATGCAATCAGGCGGCAAGTCGTTTTCATAGGTTTCTCCTAAAAATTCAGCGCCGTAACAAGGCGCCGCGGGCAAGGCCAAGAATAAGGGCGGAACTGAAAATGCCAATCACCGACATCGCCATGCCGTCGCCAATGATTCCCTGCCGAAAATTGCCGTAGATGTAGGTCGAGATGACCTGCGTACCCGCCGGCTGCAAGAGCAGAGAAGCGACCAACTCGCGCATGGAAAGGGCAAAAACCACCGTCGCCCCACCCACGAGCATGGGCCAGGCGAGCGGAATCTGTACTCGCAATACGTTGAAGATGGGCGAGGCTCCGTGCACCCGCCCTGCTTGTTCAAGGCGCGGCGGAATTTGCGCAAGGCCGGTGCGCGCGTAGCGCATGGCAAAGGGAAAGGTGACCGTGGCATAGGCAATGGCCAAAACGATGGGATGCCCAAAAATGGGCAAGGTGTTCCACGGCGCATTCCAAAAGAGGATCATGCCCACGGCAAGTACCACCCCCGGTATGGCCATGGGCAGGGTAGCCAAGAGGTCGACAAAGGCCGCAATCCTCCCCCCGCGGCGCACGATATTGGCCGCCAACAGCGCGGCGACCATACCCAGCACCGCCACCAAAGCGGCGAGTTCGAGACTGGTACGCAATGCAGAAAAGGCGCTCGACTGGTGCGAGAGCACGTGATGGTAATGCCGCCAGGTAAAGTTGCCGGCTTCTAGCCCGGCCGTGAGCGCCTTTTCAAAAGACACCACCAAAATGGCAGAGAGCGGCAGGAGGGTGCCGATTAGAGCGAACAGGGCAAGCGGCAGCAGGCTCCAAAAATACCGCCGTGGATTGCGTGACTGCTGGATTTGACTGCGGTTTTCGCGCACCAACGGGCGATAAAATAGCCATACGATCACCCCCATGGTACAGAGCACGAGACCAATGGCGGCGGCGCGCGGCAAATCTACCGGCCACACATTTACCGCCGACTCGATACTGGTGCTTAGCACCGATACCCCGGCATAGCCCGCGAGCAAGGCCGGCACACCAAACTCCGCCGAGGTATCGAGAAAAACCAGCAGGCCCGCCGCCGCCAGCGCCGGCAACAGCAGGGGTAGTAGCGCCAAACGAAAGGCGGCCCAGACCCCGGCGCCATGCACCCGCGCCGCTTGCCAAAGGCGAAAATTACCATTTTCGAGACTGGCACGGAGCATGATGTAGACCAAGGGCGTGAGATGCAGGGCCATGACCGCTCCCATCCCCGCCAAGGAGTACAGAAACTCCTCCAGCGGGGTGCCGCCAAAGTGGATCACCTGCTCGATCAAGCCCACCGGGCCCGCCAGCAAACTCCAAGCCTCCGCGGTCAGGTAGGGCGGAATCAGGAAAGGAATCAGAATGAGGACTTCCCAGAGCGGCGCGAGCCGCGGTGGGGCATAAAACATGAGCAGCGCCAACGCGAGCCCCAGAGGCAAGGCATATAGCACGGCAAAGCCCGCCATTCCCAGGGTACCCAGGAGGGCGTGCAGAAAGTGGCGGTCTACCCCCAAATGCAGCAGGGCAATCCCCTGCCCGGTGCCGGCATCGGGCAGCAGGGCTTCATAGAGAATGGCACCCAGGGGCGCCAGTACCAGCACCCCCAAAATCAGGTAGACCAAGAGATGATTGAGAAAGCGACTCACTGGCCGAGGATTTGCTTTTTGAAACGCGCCAAAACGGCAGGTTGCTCGGCGGCCAATTTCTGCCAATCGACCGGGATGACCTTGAAACTACCGATCTTGGCCATGATCGGCTTGGCCGGAATACCCTGTAGAGCGGGGTAGAGATTGTTCTTGGCCACCAATTTTTGCCCGGCGGGCGACATCGCAAAGTTGACGAACTGCTCGGCAAGTTGCTTGTCGGGCGCCGACTTCATGATCATGATTGGGCGCGGAATCATGATGGTGCCTTCCTTGGGATAGACGAGGCTGACGGAGTTGCCCTGCGCCTTGGCCGCCACTGCAGCGTGCCCCACACACTCGAGCATTCCGCTACGCTCCCCCGACAAAACCGGCAGTAGCGCCGCATGGTTGGTACCAGGCCAGACGGTGCCATTGGCCTTCAAGGCCGAAAGAAACTGCCAGGCCTTGTTGCCATACTGGTCGACAAAGGCCACCAGAAAACTCGACGCGGTGCCCGACAAGAGCGGATTGGGGGCGGTGATACGATCCTTCCATTCCGGCTGGGTCAGGGCAAACCAGCTATTGGGCAGGCTTGCGCCCTGGGGTAGGGCCTTGGTATTGAAGACCATCGATACCGTATCCAGACCGTAAGGCAAGAAGGGCGCGGGCTCTTGGGCCGGCTGTACCAGCGTCTTTTCGATAGAGGCCGGGCGATACGGATACACCATCCCCTGGTGGGCAAGATCCAATCCGGCCGACCAGCCGGCCACCATCACCACATCGGCGTGCGGGTGGTTGGCCTCGGCAGCCAAGCGCGCCATGACCTTGCCGGTGCTGGAAGTCCAGACTTCGACATGGTCACCGGTCTTCTTCTCGAAGGCAGCAGCCAAGGACTTGGCCAAGGTGGCAGGAGCGGCACTGTAAAGGGTGAGGGTGGCGGCAGAGGCCGAGCCGGCAAAGGCAAGCCCCAGGGCGGCGAGTAGGAAACGTTTCATCATGACTCCTCTTGGGTAGTAGCGGTTTGCGGGATGCACCAGCCATGTTGCGGGCGCAATTTCCAGGGTCGGGGACCGAGATCCCCGCGACGGGAATAGGCGAGCAGTTCTTGCCCATCGCTGCTCTGTAGGGCGAGAAGATAGCGGCCGTCGTGCCAATGGGCATGGCGCACCTCGGCACGCGCTCCTTGGCTTGGGTCGATGTCATCGACTTCGATATCACCTGGACGCAGCAGCAGCGTGGCCCGACTCGCCCCGTGGAGACTGCGGGCGGCGGGAACCGTGAGACGTTGCCCTTCCCAAAGCAGCAGAGCGTGCCCGGCTTGCTGCTCGAGCACCGGCGCCTGCACCGCACGCACCGCACCGCCCAGCTTGGCAACGGCGAAGCTGGCAGGTTGTTGATAGAGGCCCTCGGGGCTATCCCACTGCTCCAGGCGACCGTTGTGCAGCACCCCCACTCGTTGGCCAAGGTAGAAGGCCTCGCCGGGATCATGGGTAACGTGCAGGGCCGTAATCCCCTCGTCGCGAAAAACGCCGTGCAGAAACTCCCGCAAATTCTCGCGCACGCCGTGGTCGAGGGCCGAGAGCGGCTCGTCGAGCAGGACGATACGCGGATTGGCAATGATGGCGCGGGCAATGGCTACTCGCTGCTGCTGGCCGCCAGAAAGCTCGTGCGGCCGGCGCTTAATCGCCGCCACCGGAATCCCCATGCGCTCGAGCAAGGCTTGGGCGCGCTTGCGATCTACCGGCAAGCGCCGTGCGCGCAGGGGATACAGCACATTGTCGAGAATGCTGAGATGCGGCCACAAGGCGGCATCCTGAAAGACCATGCCGATCTGGCGGCGTTCTGGGGCAAGCCACACCCCCGGTGCCGCAACGGTTTCGCCGCAGAGACGGATGCTTCCCTGCTGCGGGCGCAGCAAGCCAGCAATGGCCGCCAACAAGGTGCTCTTACCCGAGCCCGACTCGCCGAGCAAACACGCATAGCTGCCGCGCTCTTGGCGCAGGCTCACCTCGCGCAGCACCTGCCGACCCCCGAGCTCGATGCCGAGCTTTTCTACTTCGAGCCCAATTTCCGCGGGCAGCGCCGCCTCAGAAGGCATACTGCAGCATCAAGCGGTTATAGAGGCAGGAATGCCCGGCGTAGGAAGCCAAACCATTGTCGATGGCAACACGATCGCGAATGCTCAGGCCCCGAAGTTGTCGCGGGAAATAGCTCAGATCCAGGTAGACTCCGTTGGTCCGCCCCTCATAATTGGTGTTGAAGTGGGCGAATCCGGCAAGAAAACGAATTTGCTTCTGCCACGCTTGCAGGGCAGCCCCCAAACGCCAGGCATGCCCAGGCCCAAAGGCCAGCAGGTTGTTGGTCATGAAGGAAGCGTACATAGCCGTATAGTTACCGTAGGGCGAAACGATAGCGCCCCCGCCAAAACTGTGCGCATGTGGCTGGAGTTCATTGTAGGCAAAAAACAGGTTGGCCAGAGGAACTTTCATCCCTACTTTTACACCCCAAAGCGTGGTGTTGACGCTACCCTTCTGCCCAAAAAGACTGGCTTGATAATTCTGGAGAATACCGTTGTTCTCCCACTCGCGCATGAATTGCCCTGCAAGGTAGGGAGTAACACCAGCCACTTTCCGGCCATACTGCACACTGGTGTAAAAAAGATTGGCAAATTGGTAAAAGTCGTAATACCAAGCGGCAAGCTTGGCGTCCTCCCCCTGATACTGTGCGCCAAAGGCGAGCGTACCATTGCTGGCGGGAGTGTTATCCTTAAGGCCCACCTTCTTGACGCCATACAGAGGGTCTTCGTCATAATTCGTTGGATAATAAAGATTATCGCGATAATAATTGCTCGAAGTGCGGCTTTTCCAGCGAAAGATACGCATTCCCTCGATGGTGAGCCCAGTAGTGGGCTCGACCTTGGCAAAAATCCCCTGAAAAGTTTGCGGCAGCATGCGCGAGTCCCGCGGCCCCATCCACGGCGTGTTGATAATCTGATTACCAATCCGCAGCAACAAACGCTGGGGCATTTGGTACTGCAGATACGCCTGACCGAGGGCGTTGATGGAAGGAGCAATACCCATAAGGGTGGTATCCACTGCTTTACTGTCGGCGCCGTGGGTACCCAGACTATTGGCGGTAAAGAAACTCAGTCCGGCGCTGAAACCGTCCAGGCTCCCGCTCTGGGCGTTGAGAATCCCACCAAGACTGTAGGCATCCTGATTTTCTTGCTTGGGGGCGCCATAGAGCTTGCTGAAGTAATAAGAGCGCAGATCGCCGCTCACCGAGCCATCACGAATGATCTTTGCGAGGGTATCGGCATGGCTGCAGGGAGCCAGTACAGACAAGCCCAGAGCAAGAAGATACTTGGAGCGATTGGTCATTTTGCGGTCCATAGCGGTTCCATTAGGCCCGCTATGCTAGCCCAGAAATATGACAGGCGTGTGAACTTTTTATGAACTTTTTGTGACAGCCGGAACACGCATTGCCAACACGACTAGCATCGCCAGTCAACAAGGCTTGGAAAGCGAAAAGAAGAGCGGCAACAACATACCCAGAAACGAGAATCGAGCGACGATTTAGCATGACACGTAACCTCCACAGCAGTTTGTCCGTACTCCGGAAGCCCCCGCAGCCCTTGTCAAGCCACCCAGACCAAGCCTGGGGCTTGACATTACATGCCTCTGCAGCGCCTATACTGCCGCCAGCATAGAAAGGTACGGAGGGGCGATGAGCGAGACGGCAGAATTGCAAATCGACGTTGCGGGGATGACTTGCGCCTCCTGCAGCGCCCGCGTCGAGCGCAGTTTGCAGAAATTGCCAGGGGTGCGTGAGGCCAGCGTCAATCTCGCCAACGAACGTGCTCGACTGCACTTCGATCCGCAGCGCCTCAGCGCCCAGCAGGCGGTAGACGCCATCCGCGCCATTGGCTACACCCCCGTGGTCCGGGAGCTGGATCTGGCGGTACAGGGTATGAGCTGCGCCTCTTGCGTTGGCCGCGTCGAACGGGCCCTGCGCCGCAGCTCCGGGGTGCTCGAGGCGACGGTAAATCTTGCCACCGAGCGGGCCCATCTGCGCTATCTGCCAGCCATGACCGATCCGCAACGGATAGCCGCCGCGGTGGCGGCGGCGGGCTACCCGGCCCAGCCCCTGGACGGCGCTGCCGTTCAGGATCGGCACGCGGGTTTGCGCGCCATGCGGCGCGATGTACTCATCGCCCTACTGTTGGCGCTTCTCATCGTCGTGCTGTCCATGGGCGGCATGGTCTTTCCTGCTTTTGCCCACTTGTTACAGGCGACGAGCCCCTTTCCGCAATTTTGGGATGGGCTGCAATGGCTCCTTGCCAGCATCGTGCTCTTCGGCCCCGGGCGGCGCTTCTTCCGCCCGGGCTGGATTGCCTACCGGCACCTGTCGCCCGATATGAATTCCCTGGTTGCCACCGGCACCGGGGCTGCATGGGCCTACAGCAGCCTGGTGCTCTTCTTCCCGCAGATCTTCCCGCCCGGGGCGCGGCAGGTGTATTTCGACTCCGCGGCGGTGGTAATTGCCGCGGTGCTTTTGGGTAAATATCTCGAGGAATTAGCCAAGGGGCGCAGCTCCGCCGCCATCCGCAAGCTCGTCGATCTGCAGGCCAAGACGGCGCATCGAGTGGCGGCCGACGGTAGCGAAAATGAGGTGCCGCTGGCCCAGCTGCGGGTCGGGGAGCGGGTGCAGGTGCGCCCTGGGGAGCGCATCCCGGTAGATGGTCTGGTTTGCGCGGGCAGCGCGCAGGTAGATGAATCCATGCTGAGCGGCGAGCCGATGCCGGTGCGCAAGCAAGCCGGCGATGCAGTGGTCGGTGGCACGGTCAATCAAGACGGACGCTTGCTCATCGAGATCCGCTCCCTGGGCAATGATACGGTGTTGGCCCAGATCATTCGCCTAGTGGAAAACGCCCAGACCGGTAAGCTGCCCATTCAGCGCCTAGCCGACCGTGTGGTGCGGATTTTCTCTCCCGCCGTCCTGCTCATTGCCCTTGGCAGCCTCATTGTATGGTTATTGCTCGGGTTTCCGATCAATGCAGCGCTGGTAGCGGCGGTAGCGGTGCTTGTCGTCGCTTGTCCTTGCGCCATGGGCCTCGCCACCCCGGCGGCCATTCTGGTGGGCAGCGGCCGGGCGGCGGAACTTGGCGTGCTTTTTCGCAAAGGAGAAGCCATGGAGACCTTGTCGCAGATCGACACGGTACTCTTCGATAAGACCGGTACCCTGACCGAGGGTCGACCTGCCCTCGTCGCCATCGACGGGGCAGAAGTGGCGACGGCCCTGACCCTCGCAGCTGCCCTGGAGGCCGCTTCCGAGCATCCCTTGGCGCGGGCGATCGTGCGCGCCGCCGCAGAGCGCCAACTCACCCTCTTGCCGGTGGAGGATTTTCAGGCCATCGCCGGCTACGGTGTGCGCGGCCAGGTGGAGGGACGGCAGGTGCTGGTGGGAGCTCGACGCTTCCTCGAGCGCGAAGGCGTAGACAGTAGCCGTTTCGCGCCCCGCGCTGCGGAGTGGGAGGCCGCGGGGCGCAGCGTGGTTTTCGTTGCCGCCAATGGGGAGGTTCTCGCCCTCCTTGCCATTGCCGACCGCATCCGTGACGAGGCCGCAGCCGTTATCGCTGCCTTGCACCGGCGGCATCTGCAAGTGGCCATGGTCACCGGCGATGCGCAGCGCAGTGCCGAGGCGGTGGCCGACACCCTGGGCATCGATGCCATCCATGCCGAGGTCCTGCCGGCCGACAAGGCCAAGGTAGTCAAGGCCTTGCAAGCCGAAGGAAGGCGTGTGGCTTTTGTGGGCGATGGCATCAATGATGCCCCGGCCCTGGCGCAAGCCGACGTTGGCATTGCCCTTGCCAGCGGTACCGACATCGCCATCGAGGCTGCCGATGTGACGCTAACGCGCGGTCATCTTGGCGAACTACTTACGGCTCTTGGCACCGCGCGCCGCACCCTGGGCACCATTCGCGGCAATCTGTTTTGGGCCTTTGCTTATAATGTCGTTTTGATTCCTGTGGCCGCCGGGGTGGCAAGCCCGCTGGGCATTTCCTTGAGCCCCATGCTGGCGGGGGTAGCGATGGGGATGTCGTCGCTCTTCGTGCTCGGCAACAGTCTGCGCCTCAAAGGGCTGCGCCCGTGGCGGGGGGCTGACAGCAAGGCGCTGCTTCCCGTAGACTGACGCCTTTCTCTGGCACCAGGGAGCCCATGGTCGAGAAGATTCCCGCAGACTCCGTCGGCATTGTCTCCTATCACGATCTCGAAGTCCGCGAAGCGTTGACGCTGGCCTGCGGCCAGTCCCTGCCCGGTTACAACCTGCGCTACGAGTGCTACGGCGAGCTGAATGCCGCGCGCAGCAATGCGGTTCTGCTCTGCCATGCCCTATCCGGTGATCACCACGCGGCCGGCTACCACAGCGCCGAAGACCGCAAGCCGGGCTGGTGGGACAACATGATTGGGCCGGGCAAACCCATCGATACCCGCCGCTTCTTTGTGGTCTGCAGCAATTTTTTGGGCTCCTGCAAAGGCTCCACCGGCCCCGCCAGCATCAACCCGGCCACTGGGGAGCCTTGGGGGCTCGATTTTCCCATGGTTACCGTAGCCGACTGGGTGCGCACGCAAGCAGTTCTCAGCGACCACTTGGGCATCGCACAGTGGGCCGCCATCGTTGGCGGCAGCCTGGGCGGCATGCAAGTCTTGCAATGGGCCATCGACTTTCCCGAGCGCCTGCGCCATGCCGTGGTCATTGCTGCCGCCCCCAAGCTCAGCGCCCAAAACATCGGCTTTAACGAAGTTTGCCGGCAAGCGATCATGAGCGATCCCGACTTTCACGGCGGCCGCTACTACCAGGCCGGAACCAAACCCAAACACGGCCTTGCCTTGGCGCGGATGATCGGACACATCACCTATCTTTCGGACGATGCCATGGGCAAGAAATTCGGCCGCGAAACCCGGGGTGGCAAGCAGCTTTCCTACGGTTTTGACATCGACTTCGAAGTCGAGAGCTACCTACGCTATCAAGGCCAGCGCTTTGTCGAGCATTTCGACGCCAACAGCTATCTCTTCATTACCAAGGCTCTCGATTACTTCGACCCGGCGGCGGCCCATGGCGGCGACCTTGCCGCCACCTTCGCGCAAGTGCAAGCGCGCTTCCTCGTAGCCTCCTTTAGCAGCGACTGGCGCTTTGCCCCGGAGCGCTCCCGGGAAATCGTCCAGGCCCTTTTCCGCGCCGGTGCGGCGGTCAGCTATGCGGAAATCGAGGCACAGCACGGGCATGACTCCTTCCTGCTGCCCATACCGCAGTACCATCGGATCATGCGCGCCCACTTCGAGCGCATTGCCGAGGAGCAAGGACTATGAGCCAGCCTCTGCGTCCCGACCTGCAAATCATTGCCGACTGGATTCGTCCCGGCAGCCGAGTACTCGACCTTGGCTGCGGCGAGGGCGAGTTACTCGATTATCTGCGCCGCGAAAAACAGGTGCAGGGTTATGGCATCGAGGTCGATGACGATCGCCTGGCGGCTGCCATTCGGCGCGGCCTCCCGGTTTTGCAGCAAGATCTCGATCAGGGTCTGCGCCAATTTGCCGACAACAGTGTCGATACCGTCGTGCTCTCCCTGACCCTGCAGGCCGTCTATTACCCCCGCGAACTCTTGCTCGAGATGCTGCGGGTGGGTCGCGAGGGCATCGTCACCTTTCCCAACATGGGGCACTGGCGGGCACGCTGGCAATTGGGGGTGACGGGGCGGATGCCGATGACGGACGTACTGCCCCATTCATGGTACGATACGCCCAACATTCACCTGTGCACCATCGACGATTTCGATGCCCTCTGCCACGACAACCAGATTGCGGTTCTCGAGCGGCGGGTACTCGACGACCGTCGGCGGAACACCGCTGCCAACCGCGTCTGGCCCAACCTCTTGGGTGAGGTAGCCCTGTATCGATGTGCGCTACGCCAGCCGGAGGAGAAGAAATGAACCTGGAACTGATCAGCTCCCCCCTCTGCCCTTACGTGCAGCGTTCGGTCATTACGCTGTTGCACAAGGAAGTACCGTTTACCCTCACGCCTATCGATCTCGCCCACAAGCCCGACTGGTTTCTCGAGATTTCCCCTTTGGGCAAGGTTCCCTGCCTGCGCATCGATCGAGACACGGTGCTCTTCGAATCGCAGGTCATCAACGAATACCTGGATGAGATCCTGCCGCCGCCGCTGCACCCCAGCGATCCCCTCACGCGCGCGCAGCATCGCGCCTGGATTGCCCTCGGCAGCGATGCCCTGGGCGACCAGTTTCAGCTGATGGTGGCGCAGAGCGAGGAGCGCTTCATTGCCGCCCATCGCCAACTCTGCGACAAGCTCGAGCGCCTGGAAGCCGCCATGGGGGACGGCCCCTTCTTTGCTGGAGAATCTTTCAGTCTGGTCGACGCAGCCTTGGCGCCACTATTCATGCGCATGGAAATTCTGCACAGCCTGCGGCCATTGCCGCGCTGGGAGAGTCTCGGCAAACTACGGCTGTGGACCGCCCAGCTCATGGAATTACCGGAAGTGGCCGGTTCTGTGCGCGCAGACTTTGCCGATCTGCTGCGCGCCTATCTGAGTGAAAAGGGCAGTTTGTTGCTGCGATCAATGTAACGGAGGAAGGGATGACAGAACACGAGCTGCCCGAAGGCGAAGTCAGCACCACTCATTTCGGCTATCAGGAGGTTCCTGAGGCGGAAAAAGAAAAATTGGTCCGCGGGGTATTCAGCAGTGTTGCCAGCCGCTACGACCTGATGAACGATCTCATGTCCCTCGGCGTGCATCGCCTGTGGAAACGTTACACCGTCGACTTGGCGCGGCCGCGGCGCGGAGAGCGGGCCCTGGACCTCGCTGGCGGCACCGGCGACCTCGCCATCCTTCTTCACAAGCGCTTACAGCCCGGCGGCAGCATCGTAGTTTCCGACATCAATCCCGAAATGCTTGCCGTTGGCGAAAAACGGCTGGCCGACAAGGGTATTCTCAGCGGGGTCGAATTTGTCGAGGCGAATGCCGAAGCACTCCCCTTTGCCGACCAGCAATTCGACTTGGTCACCCTCGCCTTCGGCATCCGCAACATGACGCATCCCGAGCGCGCCCTCGCCGAAATCTACCGCGTCCTAAAAATCGGTGGCCGCGCCCTCATCCTCGAATTTTCCCATCCCCGCTGGCCGGGACTGCAGCAGATCTACGATCTCTACTCCTTCAATCTGCTGCCCAAGATTGGCGAAATCGTCGCCAAGGATCGCGACAGCTACCAATATCTGGTGGAATCCATCCGCCGTTTTCCCGACCAAGAAACCTTTCGCATGATGATGGAAGACGCCGGTTTTGCCCGCGTCGACGTACACAATCTCTCCGGTGGCATCGTCGCCATCCACCGTGGCTTTCGCCTCGACTGAGGGGCGGCATGAAGGGGATTCATTCCCCTTCGTACAATTTTCCGCTTGAGCCCGGTCCTCGGGCGCGGCATCATGGCGGCAATTTTTCCAGAGGAGTGACGCTATGACCCGGATGCACAATCTTGGTTTTCCCCGCATTGGCCACAAACGCGAGCTGAAGAAGGCAACCGAGGCCTACTGGTCGGGCGAAATCGACGCCGCCGAACTCGAGGCACGCGGCGCGCAGCTGCGTGAGCGTCATTGGCGCATCCAGCAGACCTGCGGCGTCGAACTCGTACCCGTGGGCGACTTCACTTTCTACGACCAAATGCTCGACATGAGCTGCACCCTCGGTGCCGTGCCGCCGCGCTACGGTTTTCGTGGCAAGCAGGTCGACCTCGACACATTTTTTGCCATGGCGCGTGGCTCCAAGACGCAGCCCGCCATGGAAATGACCAAGTGGTTCGATACCAACTATCACTACATCGTCCCCGAATTCCATGCCGACATGGACTTCTTTTTGAGCAGCGAGCGGATCTTCGAGCAGGTGCGCGAGGCGCAAGCCTTGGGCCTGAACGCCAAGCCGGTACTCGTTGGACCCCTTACCTATCTGTGGCTGGGCAAAGAAAAAGATGCCCAGGCAGCCAGCGGCGAGGCTGGACACCGCCATCACGAGGGCTGCGCCGGGCATGGCGAAAGCGCCCGTCACGACGGCTTCGACCGCTTGCAGTTACTTCCCAAGCTGCTGCCCGTCTATGCCGAGATTCTTGCCCGCCTGGCAGCTGCTGGCGTCGAGTGGGTACAGATCGATGAGCCCGCCTTGGTTCTCGATCTGCCCCAGGAATGGCTAACAGCCCTCGACCAAGCCTATGCCCAACTCGCCCAGGGGCCGAGCCCCAAGATTCTGCTTGCCACTTACTTCGAGTCGGTTGCCGAACATGCGGCGCGCCTCAAGGCCCTGCCGGTGGCCGGCCTGCACCTCGACCTGCGCCGTGCCCCCGCCCAGCGCGATGTCTTCCTGAACGGGTACCCCCAAGACAAGATCCTCTCTCTAGGCGTCATCGACGGTCGAAACGTTTGGCGCGCCGACCTCGACCAGGCGCTAGCGACCCTGGCACCGGCAGTGCAGGCCTTGGGCGACCGCCTGTGGATTGCCCCTTCCTGCAGCCTGATGCACAGCCCCGTCGACCTCGCCCAGGAGACGGAGCTGGACGACGAACTCAAGTCTTGGCTGGCCTTTGCAGTGCAGAAGCTCGACGAACTGCAGATCCTCGCCCGCGCCATCAACCAGGGCGAAGCCGCAGTGGCTGCGGAACTGGCGGCAGCGCGCCAAGCCGTTGCCTCGCGCAAGACCTCGCCGCGCATTCACAACGCCGCGGTGCAAGCACGCCTGCAAGCCCTAGGCAAGGATGACGGCCAGCGCGGTAGCCCCTATCCCGTGCGGGCCAAGGCGCAGGCTGCGCGCTTCCGGCTCCCCCCCTTCCCCACCACGACCATTGGCAGCTTTCCGCAGACCCCGGAAATCCGCAAGGCGCGCCTGGCGCACCGTAAGGGCGAGCTCTCCGACGCCGACTACCGTAAGGCCATGGAGGCCGAGGTCGCCTTGGTAGTGCGCGAGCAGGAGCGCTTGGGCCTCGACGTGCCGGTACATGGCGAGCCCGAGCGTAACGATATGGTGGAATATTTTGGCGAACAGCTTGCCGGTTTTGCCTTCACTCGCCACGGCTGGGTGCAGAGCTATGGCTCCCGCTACGTGAAGCCGCCCCTCATCTTCGGCGACGTTTCCCGCCCGCATCCGATGACCGTCGAGTGGGCCAAGTACGCCCAGTCCCTGACCAGCAAGCCGATGAAGGGCATGCTCACCGGTCCGGTCACCATCTTGCAATGGTCCTTCGTTCGCGACGACCAGCCGCGGGAGCAGACCGCCTTGCAGATCGCCCTAGCTATCCGCGACGAAGTGCAAGACCTGATCGACGCCGGTATCGGCATCATCCAGATCGATGAGCCGGCCTATCGGGAAGGTCTGCCCCTCAAGCGCAAGGACTGGGACAACTACTTGGCCTGGGCCTCCCGCGCTTTCCGCATCTCGGCGCAGATCGCTCCCGACGACGTGCAGATCCACACCCATATGTGCTACTCGGAGTTCAACGACATCCTGCCGGCCATTGCTGCCATGGACGCCGACGTCATTACCATCGAGACCTCGCGCTCGCAGATGGAATTGCTCGACGCCTTTGCCACCTTCAACTACCCCAACGAAATTGGGCCGGGGGTCTACGACATCCACTCGCCGCGTGTGCCGAGCGTCGAGGAGATGGTGCAGCTCATGGAAAAGGCAGCCAAGGTGGTACCTGCACAGCGGCTCTGGGTCAACCCCGATTGCGGCCTAAAAACCCGCAAATGGGCGGAAGTGACGCCCGCCCTGGAAAACATGGTCAAGGCCACGGAGGAAATCCGCAAACGCCTAGCCTGACCCGGCAAGATCCCCGCTTCGGCGGGGATTTTTTTGGCCGTGGGGAACCTCGGTGCCCATCAGCTGTTCTAATCGCTCAGTTATTCTCATAAAGGGAGCGAATTGATGCGTCAGAGACAAGAGTCCGGTGCAAAGAGCGGAACCGTGCCCAGCTCGGTGGTAGATCTATCCCCCTGGCATAACCTGCGCTACGACATTCCCGCGGCCTTGGTGGTGGCCCTGGTCGCCATCCCCCTCTGTCTAGGGGTCGCCCTAGCCTCCGGGGCCCCGCTGATGGCGGGGATTCTTGCCGGCATCATTGGCGGCATCGTCGTCCCCTTGTTCAGTCGATCGCCGCTTTCGGTAAGCGGCCCGGCTGCCGGCCTTACCGCCGTCATTGTCGTCGCCATACAGGATCTCCATGGCTTTACGCCGTTTCTGGCTGCGGTGGTCATTGCCGGCGCTCTCCAGATCGGACTTGCCGCTCTACGCGCCGGGGGTATTGCCTATTTCTTCCCCTCAGCGGTCATCGAGGGCATGCTGGCAGCCATCGGCATTATCCTGATCATGAAGCAATTTCCCTACGCCGTGGGCTTCGACCTCGGGCAATTTGGTAGCCAGGAATTCCAGAGCGGCCCCTCGGAAAATACTTTTTCCGGTATTTTCAGTGCCCTCGGCCACCTGGAATGGGGCGCCTTTCTGGTAAGCCTTGTCTGTCTGGGCATTTTGCTGCTTTGGGATGCCGTGCCGAGCCTAAAACGGCAGACTTGGTTCTCCGGCCCCCTGATTGCCGTGCTTGCAGGTACCTTCCTCAACATTTTCTTTCACGCTTTCCTACCCAACCTGCACCTGACCAGCGAGCAATTGGTGCAGCTGCCCCTCACCCACTCGATAGCGGATCTACGCCAGCTCTTTCAATTTCCCGATTGGTCGGCTTTAGGCCAAGAGCAGGTGTGGATCGTGGGCATCACCATCGCCATTGTGGCAAGTCTCGAAAGCCTGCTCTCCATCGAGGCTGCCGATAAGCTCGATCCCTTCCGTCGGCGTACCCCCCTCGACGGCGAACTGTATGGCCAGGGAATTGCCAATGTCCTCAGCGGTCTTCTCGGCGGGCTACCGGTAACTGCGGTAATCGTGCGTACCAGCGCCAATATCACCGCCGGTGCACGGACCAAGGCAGCGGCCTTTCTACATGGGGTTTTCTTGCTTTTGGCGGCGGTTTTTCTTGCCGGTCTACTCAATCAGATTCCCCTTGCCGCTTTGGCCACCATCCTCATCGTGGTCGGCTTCAAACTCGCCCACCCGCGCACCTTTCGGCACATGTATCACTTGGGTTGGAGTCAGTTTCTGCCCTTCGTCATCACCATCGTCGCGGTACTGTTCACCGACCTGCTCATCGGGGTTGGCATCGGGCTGGTGGTCGGAATCTTTTTTGTCCTGCGTGCCAACTACCACAGCGCCATCGAGCTGCAGGAAGAGGGAAAGGGTCGCTACTGCCTACGCCTCAAGCGCGAAGTGAGCTTCGTCAACAAAGCACGCCTCGCGCGCCTGCTCGACTCCCTGCCGGTAGATAGCATCCTGACCTTCGACGGCACGCAGGTAAGCTTCATCGACCACGACGTGCTCGAGGTGATTCGCAGCTTTGAGCAATCGGCTGCGCTGCGCCGCATCGAGGTACGCGAAAAGGGATTCGACGCCCCCCTGCTCAGAGCAGCTGTGTAGGTGTCTCCGGGGTACGAAGAGCGGTAGACGTGAGACACCGGACGCGAAACCCTCGCCACTGCCCGACCACGACCTGATCTGCAGTCGTTGTCGCCGATGACGAACAACATACTTTGCCATGCGGAGGGCAAGGAAAAGCGTGTCAAGAGCTCGGGGCAGAAATTGCCTGACCTACGTACTGCCCCATCCAATGCTCGATCTCCTGCACTTCCCGCAGATGTCCGTAGAGCCCGATGCGGGCATCGAACTTGGTCACGGCACTACCCACTTGGTGCAAGGTGATGAGAATGGCATCGCCGTTTGCAGTGTAACCCCGGACTTCGGTCGTTTGGGCGTTGATTGCCTTGGTGCCGGTGTAGCGCATTCCGGAAGCAGTCAGGGCACGCTCGGCGGCGTTGGTGACCACCGGCAGCGAGGCTGGGTAGTAGGTGTAGTAGGGCACCGGATTGAGTTGTGGGGCAAAGGAGGCGCTGCATCCCGAGAGGAGCAGGGTTACGCCCAGCAACAAGCCAGGAACAACTTGACGACGGGTCATGAAATATTTCTCCAGTCTAAGCCGGCTATCCCGGCCTTTGCGCGAATCGGATATACCCGTAGAATGGTACCGCAATTTTTTTGCAAATTCATGATCTAAACAACAGAAACACCTGATGGAGGCAAAGGTAATGAAGATATCTCGTTGGATAATTTTACTCGCCGTTCCTGCGGTCCTTGCCGGTTGTGCCAACAACCCGTATGCCAGTAATGCCACCACCGCCAACACCGCCGGCGGCGCTCTGCTGGGAAGTATCGCTGGCGCCGTCATTGGCAACCAAACTGGATCGCCCTTGGCCGGTGCCGCAATTGGTGCTGGTGTTGGCGGCCTTGCTGGGTATGGCATTTCCAAGTCGCAGGAGCAGCAGGCACCACAGGCACCAGCCCCCGGTTATTACGCACCTCCTGCCAGCAACGTCAGTTGTCCTCCGGGATATACGTGCACTCCCACGGCACCGCAATATCAGCAGCCACCGAGCTGCCCTCCCGGATACACCTGTAACCCAAACTGAGTCCTGGTGCTGGGGTGGCAGTCGAAGCGACTTGGCTGCCAGCACGCCTGCATTGGCAGGCCAAGGTCCGTCCCTGGCAACGGCGAGGTATCGTCGTTGCCGGTGTCGGTCCGTTGCGCTGGCTACGCGTCAGGGTAGAAGGCAATGAGATGTTACTGCAGGCAAAGGCAGTTTCTTCTTCGAAGGAGAGCATAGCCGCCGAGGTACTCTTGCATGGTAACGAGGTCTTGGCACTGAAGGATGGGTCTGCAGAGCCCCAGACCTTGGTGCTCGACCCCATTGGTGCCGGTGTCGAACTCCTGCGCCGCGAATGGATGTTGAGCCTGTTTTTATTTGGCCCGATTCTGGGTGTATTTCTTGTCAATCTGATCTTTGGCATGCCAAGCTTTCTGTGGTGGACAGCCCTTGGCGTGCTATGTTTTTCCCTGACCATCATGGCTAGCCTACTGCAGCGCGATCTGCGCGCCATGCGCGCATGGTTACAGACCCGAAAAAAGCTCTGGCAGAACAGGGCCTAGGTCCAGCCTTCGGGCAAGCTCGTCAAACGACTTGGCAGTTGCTAATTTTTCTTCTATCTTTCAGTGGACTGAAGCGTATTGTTCGCGTACTGTTTGACCATCTCTGGAGAGCTCACTCCCGGCCACGAGGATAGAAAAGCCCGCATGCAGGAGTCCACACTCATTCAGCTAGTGCGCTGGTCGCTGGTAGCGGCGGGAATCATTACCCTTGCGGGTTGTGCCAGCGTGTCAACGCCCGGGCCCTCCGCTAGGTATGCCGTCAACCGGGGCCCCGGTAGTGGCGGAGTTGCGTACTCCAATGGGGAGACTTGCTTCGCACCGCCGCCCAATCTCCAGGCAGCCTACAATCAACCCTATGAGATCAATGGGCAGTGGTACCACCCGTTACAGAGCGCCCAAGGCTATGACCGCGTCGGTATCGCTTCGTGGTACGACGTTGCCTCCTCCAGCCACGTTACCGCCATGGGGACGACCTTTCACGATAACCGCCTAACCGCCGCAAGCCGGGTTTTGCCGCTTCCCTCCTGCGTTCGGGTTACCAACCTGCAAAATGGGCGCAGCATTCTGGTCTTGGTCAATGATCGCGGTCCTTTTGTTGCCGGGCGGATCATGGATTTGTCTGTGGGTAGCGCACGCGCCTTGGGCATCGTCAACCAGGGAACGGCGCAGGTTCGGATCCAGACCGTCCAGAGCAGTGCCCCAGCGCCAACACCCTATCAACCGCGGGTGTTCCAGCAACTGGTACCGGTGCAGAATCTCCAGCCCAAGCCCGCAACACCTCTGCGCGCCGAGCCGGTTCCGGTCGAGGTCCCGCAGTCGCGCGCCCAACTTCGCTCCGTGGTGGCGAGCGCCTTTGCAAGTCCTGCGCCCTCCAATCCTGCCGCTGCAGCGCCGCGGCCGCGGAAGATGCAGACACCTCCGGTGCTCTCCCGTCCGCAGCTCGATAACGTCATCTATCTGGTGAGTGCGCAGCCAATGGAACTGCAGCGGGCACGTCAAGAAGAGCAAAAGCTCCATGCCTTTGGCATCACCACTGCGCACCTCGTGCGCGCAGCCTCGGGGTATGCCGTAAAGATTGGTCCCCTTGCCAGTACCGACGATACCGCAAGCTACGTGCACAGCCTACGGCGATTGCAGTTGGGGGACTTCCAGCCGAGCCAGCAAAGCGATGGCTGAAGAGTTCAGGCGGTTGCTCCAGAACTGAATATGGTGTCGAGCATGGCGTCGCCCGCTAGCTCCTCGCCTAATAGGCTTTGCACCAGAAGCTGTCCCCCCAATACTTCCGGGGCAATGATCAGGTCGACACCAGTCTGCCGCAACCGCTGCAGATGCCGCTGATTGCCCACCAGCGCCACCGTTTTGCCGGGAATATTCATTTCCTTTGCAGTGAGAACGATAAAGGCATTTTCGCTGTCGTCATTGCGCAGAGCGAGGACGCCGAGGGCGCGCATCGCGCCGGCGCGGCGCAAAACAGCAGGGTCGGTAGGGTCGCCCACAAAGAGATCGTCTTCGTGTACCCATTGTCGTTCTGGCTGCGCTGGTGCCACGACCAAGACCTTCAAATGTCGATGACGCAGGGCGCGGTAGGTATTTTGTGCAAAAAGATTATCGCCAACGAGCACATAATGGTCGCTCCAGTCGGACTTTTTCTCGCCGAGCAGTAATCGCTGCATGCGCCCATTGATGAGGGGTACGACCACGGCGGAAATCGAAGTGGCAAAAACCGTGATACCCAAAATGATGATCGAAATGACGAAATAGCGGGCTTCAGGACTTTTTGGGACGATGTCGCCATAACCAACGGTAGACATCGTCACTACGGCAAAATAGAGCGCCGTACCCAGGTTATCGATTTTAGGCGCGAAACCGGCGCCGAGCACATATGCGCCAAAGACGGCATAGCTGATCAACAGAATGATGGAGAGCGAGGCAAACAAGGTACCTGCCGCCACACTGGAGCGTGAGAAGTGCCGGCGAAAGGCCAGCAAGGCCAGCAGAATCAACCCGTTGAAGATCAGCATCGCAATGCTGAGCTGCTGCTGGTGGCGTAGCAGCAGCGCAAGACTCACCGCCGAGATGATGAGGGTCAGGGCCCAAGACAAGCGCGAGCGAAGCACCAGGCCAAAGGCCATGATCAGCAACACCACCCCTACGACCAGGGAGGGAATCGCCCCCAGCTGGGTAAAGGCAGGCAGTTCCGTTAGGGTGCTACTGGGGGTAATGACCGAGAGCTGCGGAATCAATGACTCCAAGGTCGGCAGAGCATGTAGAACGGAGACGGCACCCAATCCAGCCACGGCAAGGGCGAGGGGGATCTGCGGAAACCAAAGGTCCAGACGCAGGATCGCTCGCACCTGCGCCGCCCAGCGTCGCGCCCGTTGCCAGGGGGAGAAATGAAAAATTTCTGCAGGACGCATCATGAGCGGCGATTCACTCTCCGCAAAGTCAACACCTCAGGAATGGTCGCTGGCATCATCACCGGTGAAGGTGCTTTTCATTGCCGCGACCATGGCAATGACCCATAACAGACTCAAAATAATGAATAAAGCATAAAACATCGGAGGCTCCTGTGCGGTTTTACGGAATCGGAGAACATTAGAACCCTATCATAGACCAAGGTTCCCATGCGAATTCGCGGCATACCTAACCAAAAGCTGCGGCCGGGTTCACTACTATGTTAGTAAAGGTATGTAATTTTAGATGCGGGCGCAAATAAGAAAGGATAGCGGCCTTGGCAAGGGGCAAAGCCTGCCAGGCGTTGCCGCCACCATCTTCGACCACCGCCGCAACGGCAATACGTGGATGATGATAGGGCGCCCAGCCGATGAAGAGCGAGTCATCGTTATAGATCGTACGACCGTGGCGGTAGCCGACGGGTACTTCCGCCGTCCCCGTCTTGCCGGCAACGCTAATACCGGGGTAAGCAACCGTCTTACAGGTACCAGAGGTGACGCAGGCGCGCATGCCCGCGCGCACGGCTCGTAAGGCAAAGGCGGGAATGTGCAACTGTCGAGCCGGCGGAAAGTGCGGCGTGGAAACCCTTCCCGTGTTGGGGTTGCGCAGACTTTTGACGAGATGCAGGTAGGGCATCCGGCCACCGTTGGCAATCGCGGCAACCGCCCGCACCAACTGCGCCGGGGTCACCAGCAAATAGCCCTGCCCAATGCCGAGAATCACCGTATCGCCGCTATACCAGGGCGCATGCAGGTGGCTGGCCTTCCAGGCCGGAGTGGGTACAAAACCCGGCGCACTGCCGGCGAGATCGATGGGGGCGGGTGTACCAAAGCCAAAGCGCCACAAGGTTTGGTCCTGGCGCCGTATGCCCATCTTCAGGGCGAGTTTGTAGAAAAACACATCCACTGACCAAGCCAGGGCTTTGCGCAAGCCGGTCTCGCCAAAGCCCGAACGATACCAGTCCCAAAAAACATGCCCCCCCACCCGAATATAGCCGGGACAATAGGTATGGAAATGCGGCGGTAAAATCCCGTATTGCAGGGCATCGATGGAGTAAAAGGGCTTGATGGTCGAGCCCGGCGGGTACAGACCGGCAAGGGTGCGGTTGAGCAGAGGATGGTCAGGATTGCGCAGCAGCTCTTGCCAATGCTTGGCGCTGATGCCATCGACAAACCAGTTGGGGTTGTAGCTGGGGCTGCTCACACTGGCTAACACGGCGCCGGTATTGGGATTGATGGCAATCAAGGCGCCTCGATAGTGTTCCTTATCCATGACGTGGGCCACTGCTTGCTGCACGCGCAGCCGAAGAGTGGTGCGCACCGTGTCTCCCGGCCGCGGCGCGACCCGACGCAAGGTAGATACGGGATCGCCGAGGGCATTGACGCTGAGGATGTCGTAGCCAAAATGCCCGCGCAATTGTCGCTCTAGGGAATACTCCAGGCCATTGACGCCAATGCTATGGCGATATTGGTATTGGTGGGCGTCAAAGCCTTGGAGATCGCGGGCGGTGACCGGGCCAACGTAACCCACGGTATTGGCAAAAAGACTGCCGTAGGGATAGTAACGCTGCCAGCGTACCGCTAGGCGTATGCCAGGATAGTCCTGCTCGCGCACGGCAAAACGTGCCACCAGATCTGGCGTCAAATGGGAGAGCAAGACCCGTGGCAGGTACGCAGGTTTGTCGTCGATACCGTGCAAAAGCTGCTGTATTTTCTTTTGCGGGATCGGAAAAGCCTGCTGCAAACGGCGCAGGGTGCGGTGCAGGTTCTGGACCTGATCGGGGATGAGTTCGAGCACATAGTGCGGGTGATTGGATGCCAGCACCTGTCCGTGATCGGCAAGAATCAGTCCCCGGGGCGGAGCAAGCGGCACAATGGCGGTATGGTTGGCGCGCGCCAAGTGACGAAAGCGGTGATACTGAAAAACCTGCAGCAGTACCACGCGCCCAATCAACACCAGCAGGAGAACCAGCAGGATGAGTGCGGCCCAGGCGAGGCGCTGACGAAAGCGGCGGATTTCGACACCGTGATTGTTCATGTGCAGACATAGAGGCGATTGCGCGGCAAGAGTTCCCTTGCCGTTCATCCTTCTTTACAGAGGGTATGGGAACTTCCGGTCAGTCCTTTCGTCATAGGCTTCGTGCAACAAAAAGGGGAACAATATGACCGCAAACAAACCGAAGTTTCGTACGCTGTCCTTGGGCATCGCCAGCGCCCTTGTCGTCCTTGCCGTTGGCGCGGTGGGAATTTCCTTTGCCGCCAACGAAGGGGATCTGCCCATCCCCAAACCGGTGCTCAACCCCCCTGGGCCGAAGATGGTGCAGATGCCGGATTTCAGCCCCATCGTCGAAAAATACGGCAACGCCATCGTCAAAATCGACGATTCCGACACCAAGATCGTGGGCGGTGGACAGGGGCAAAATCCCTTTCCCAAGAATTCTCCCTTCTATCAATTCTTCCAGAATTTCCCGAATGCCCAGCCACCGCAAAAAGAGAAGGAAGAGGCTTTGGGATCCGGCTTCATCATTTCTTCCAATGGGTACATCGTGACCGCCGGACACGTGGTGCGCGGGATGCATCACATCATCGTCACCCTCACCAATCACCGCGCCTACCCGGCCAAGGTCGTGGGGCTTTCGGTACGCTATGATACGGCCCTGCTGAAAATCGACGCCCATAACTTGCCGACGGTGCAACTCGGTAACGCCAAGGATCTCAAGGTTGGCCAATGGCTTCTCGCCATCGGTATGCCCTTTGGATTCTACAATACGGTCACCCAAGGGGTGGTTAGCGCCCTCGATCGCTCCTTACCGCACGACGATGAGTACATCCCCTTTATCCAGAGCGATGTACCGATCAACCCCGGCAACTCCGGCGGACCGATTTTCAATATGTCGGGGCAGGTGGTTGGCATCAATGACCAGATCTATACCAACGACGGCGGCTACATGGGCCTGTCCTTCAGCATTCCCATCAATACCGCCATGCGCGCCGTCGATGCCTTCCTGGCCCACAAAAAGCTGCGCTTTGGCTGGCTCGGCGTTGACGTGCAGGAGGTGACCCCGGCCATGGCCGAGGCCCTGCACCTAAAGGAACCCGTTGGTGCCCTGGTGGCCAATGTCGAACCGGGAGAGGCGGCTGCCAAGTCCGGTCTGAAAACCGGCGATGTCATCGTCACCTACAACCATCAACCGGTATACAGCGTTGGGCAGCTACCACCGATGGTGGGTGACACCCCGCCCGGAACCGTCGTTCCGGTGGGGATTCTGCGCGATGGCAAACCGGAAACCCTGCATGTTACGGTTGGCGTGATGCCGGAAAAGATGCGCCATGCCGAGATGCGCAAAACCGCCGATATCCGCCGCTTGGGGCTACGTGTATCGTCCCTCGATAGCGCGGAAAAGAAGGCCTTGGGAATCCATCATGGCGTCTTCATCGAGAGCGTCTACCCAGGGCCCGCTGCAGAAATCGGCTTGCGTGAGGGTATGGCAATCCAGGAAATTGCCCAGCAACGCGTCGATAGCCCGGAGCAGCTGGAGCGTATCGTCAAGGGGCTGCCCGCCAACCAGCCGATCTCGATGCTCGTGCGGCAGGGTAAGAACAGCCTCTTTGTGGTCATCCACCTGCCCAAACACTGAGGACAGCAGCACATGAAAGCACTGTTGCGGCGCCCACGGGCGCCCTTCCTGGCGTTTGCGCTGCTATTCGGCAGCGGTAGTAGCTTGGCTGCCGATCTGCAAGCGCCAGCACCAAGTATTCCGAACTGCACGAGCTATGTGTTGATGGATTTTCGTACCGGTGCAATCCTTGCCGAGAAGCGGCCCAATCTGCAGCTTCCCCCCGCTAGTCTCACCAAGCTGATGACCGCCTATCTGACCTACAAAGCCTTGGCGGAGGGCCGCTTGCACTGGCAGCAACAAATCCCGGTCAGCAATGTCGCCTGGCACACCGGCGGTTCGAGCATGTTCATTCAGCCCAACCTGCCGGTAACCGTCGACCAGCTGATGCATGGCCTGATCATCGACTCCGGTAACGATGCGGCCGTTGCCCTGGCCCAGGCGGTGGCCGGAACACGGGCCAGTTTTGTGGCCGAGATGAATGCCGAGGCACAAAAAATGGGCTTGACCGGTGCGCACTACAGCAACGTCGATGGCCTTCCCGATCCAGGCTTGCATCTTTCGGCACTAAACATTGCGACACTCTCTCGCAACCTGATCCAGCGTTATCCCCAGGTCATCGACATCTCCAAAATCAAATTTTATCGCTACAACCACATCACCCAGCGCAGTTGGAATCCGGCCCTCTTTGGGCACCCGAGTATCGACGGGTTGAAAACCGGTCACACCAACGCCGCTGGCCACTGCATGGATACCACCGCCCTGCGCGATGGCCGTCGCCTCATTGCCGTGGTGATGGGGGCGCCAAACTGGCCAGCGGGGGTCGATGATGTCGTCGCCCTGCTCAACTATGGGTATGCCTTCACCCGCGATGTGGAGGCTGTGCCGCAGGGTGCCCTGATTGGTGTTTATCGCGATCCTCGACTAGACCCGCAAAAGTTTACGGTCAAGGCCGCCCATAGTGTCTGGGTTACCGTCCCCACTGGGGAACAGGGGCAATTACAGCGCTCGGTCAGCTATCGGCAATTGGGCGACCATGGGGTAGCGGCAGGCGCCGTCGTTGGTACCTTGCGCATCACTCTGCACGGCAAAGTGCTGGGCGAAACCCCCCTTCTCGCCAGCCAAGCCAGCAAGCCCGCCGGCACCCTTGGTACCTGGTGGCACGAGGCCAAAGATGCGCTCTGAAACCCCAGGCTCGTTTTCGCCCCATTCTTTGGCGACAGGCTGGCGGAAGGATCGGGCTACCGCGGCGCAATGTGCAGAAGCGCTTGACGGCGCTGGGCTTTCTGCCTATCCTTTCGGCCTTTTCCGGCGGCGCCAGCCGGTTGCTCGTTTGCGGAGGTCAAGATGTACGCGGTAGTGGAAAACGGTGGTAAACAATATCGGGTCGCGGTGGGCGACAAACTGCGCCTGGAGAAGATCGAAGCCGAGACGGGAAGCGAGCTGGTTCTCGATCGCGTGCTCATGCTTGGCGAAGGAGACTCCGTGCAGGTAGGGCAGCCCCTCGTTGCCGGCGCTACGGTCAAGGCCACCATCCTCGCGCAAGGGCGCGCCGACAAGATCCACATCTTCAAGATGCGCCGCCGCAAGCATTTCCGTAAGCGGCAGGGCCATCGCCAGTACTTCACCGAAGTACGCATCACCAGCATCGACGCCTAACAGGGGAGCAATCCAGCATGGCACACAAGAAAGCAGGCGGTTCTTCGCGCAACGGTCGTGATTCCGAGTCCAAGCGACTGGGAGTCAAGCGCTACGGTGGGCAGGCGGTCATCGCCGGCAACATCATCATTCGCCAGCGCGGCACCCAGTATCATCCCGGTGTCAACGTTGGCATCGGCAAGGACCATACCCTCTTCGCCTTGAGCGATGGTGTGGTACAGTTTGATCGCAAGGGCCCGCGGCAGGTCCGCACCGTCAGCGTCATCAACGGCTGAATTCAGCCATCGGGAAGACCCCGCCCCGGTATCGCGGGGCGGGGTTTTTATGCAATTTCTCGACGAAGTCCAGATCACCGTCGGAGCCGGCAACGGCGGCCACGGCTCGGTTAGTTTTCGCCGGGAAAAATTCATCCCCTTCGGCGGTCCCGATGGCGGCGATGGCGGGCGCGGCGGCGATGTCTATCTCGTCGCCCAGGAAAATCTCAATACCCTCATCGACTTCCGTTTTCAGCGCCGCTATCGGGCAGAAAATGGCCATGGCGGGGCGGGCCGACAGATGACCGGGCGGGCCGGGAAGGACCTCGAAATTCCGGTTCCCATCGGCACCCTGGTGTATGACGAAGACACCCGCGAACTTTTGGGCGATCTCCGTGAAAACGGGCAGCGACTCCTGGTTGCCAAGGGCGGGCGCGGCGGCCACGGTAACCTTTGGTACAAGACCAGCGTCAATCGTGCCCCGCGTCAGTTCGAAAAGGGCGGGATTGGCGAAGAACGCCGGCTGCGCCTCGAGCTACGTTTGCTTGCCGATGTGGGCCTGCTGGGACTACCCAACGCCGGCAAAAGCACCTTGCTTCGTGCCATCAGCGCGGCCAAGCCCAAGGTTGCCGATTATCCCTTCACGACCCTACACCCACAGCTCGGAGTGGTGCGGGTAGGCGAACACGAGTCCTTCGTCCTCGCCGACATCCCTGGTCTGATTCCTGGCGCTGCCGAGGGTGCCGGTCTGGGCATTCGCTTTCTACGCCATCTGCGCCGGACTCGCCTGCTCCTGCACTTGGTCGATATCGCCCCGGTCGACGAGTCGCAGCCTGCTCACAATGTCACCGAGTTGGCGGCAGAATTGGAAGCCTACAGCGCCGAGCTCGCCAGTAGGCCGCGTTGGTTGGTCGGCAACAAGGCCGATCTTTTTCGTCCCGAAGAAGCGCAAGCGCAATTCCAGGCCCTGATCGACGCCTTGGATTGGCAGGGTCCTGCTTTTTTGGTTTCAGCCGCCACCGGCAGCGGCTGCAAGGAACTTGCCCAAGCGGTCTGGCGCGCCTTACCCGAGTTACCGCCGGCACCGGAGCCGCGCAGCGAAATCGACTGGGAAGGCGAGGAAGCCGACAGCGAGGATTGGGGCGACGAGACCTGGGACGACGCCGATTGGGAGGAAGAGGAAGACGAGGAATGAAACGCCGTGATCTGAACGAAAGCCAACGCTGGGTGGTAAAGATTGGCAGCAGCCTACTCACCAACGATGGCAAAGGCCTCAACCTGCCCGCCATTGCCGCTTGGGTGCAACAGCTCATCAAGCTGCGGCAAAAGGGCCTGGAATTGATCCTGGTGAGCTCCGGCGCCGTAGCGGCGGGAATGGAACGCCTCGGCTGGCAAACGCGACCGCGCGCCCTCGCGGAACTGCAGGCTGCGGCCAGCATCGGACAGGCGGCCCTCATCCAGGTCTATCAGGGCTATCTGCAGGCCGGGGGGATGATTGGCGCCCAAGTCTTGCTCACCCACGAAGATCTCCGCGACCGCCAGCGCTACCTGAGCGCCCGCGAGACCCTGCGCACCCTGATGGAAATGGGTGCATTACCGATCATCAACGAGAATGACGCCGTTGCCAACGCCGAGTTGCGCTTTGGCGATAACGACACCCTGGCGGCCATGGTCAGCAACCTCCTCGAGGCCGATGTATTGGTCATCCTCACCGACCAGGCCGGTCTGTACGAGGCCGATCCGCGGCAAAATCCGCACGCCCGTCTCCTTGCCGAAGTCCAGGCAGGAGACCCGGAGCTACTTGCCATGGCTGGGGGTAGCGGCAGCCGCGTCGGTACCGGCGGCATGCGCAGCAAGGTCTTGGCCGCCACGCGCGCGGCCCGCTCCGGCACCAAGACCATCGTTGCCAGCGGCCACGAAGACGATGTGCTGCTGCGTCTTTTTGCCGGCGAGCCTCTCGGTACCTGCTTTCATCCGCAGCTACCCAAGCTGGCGGCGCGCAAGCGCTGGCTCTTGGGGCAGCTACCGCCCGCGGGGTCCTTGCATCTCGATGCCGGTGCTGCCCGGGTGCTGCGCGAAAAAGGCTCGAGCCTGTTGCCCGTGGGGGTGACAGCGCTCAATGGCACTTTTCAACGCGGTGACTTGGTGTCTTGCCTCGACCCGGAGGGAGTGGAGATTGCCCGCGGCCTGATCAACTTTGCGAGCAGCGAGGTGCTACCGCGGCTGGGCAAGAATAGTCAGGAAATTGCTCGACTTTTTGGCGAGCAAGAGGCAGTCGAGTTGATCCACCGCGACAATCTCGCCCTCCTGCCCTAGGGGGCAGAACTCAGACGTGCCCCTCGCCGGCAAGTATACAGCGATGCTCGGAATCGCCCTGCTCTACCTGCAGGGTGCTGTGGTGGATACCAAAATGCGTCGCCAACTCCGCCGCAAGGTGGTGGAGGAAGTTATCACCGGGAACGCCAGCCGGCATCACCAGATGGGCGGTGAGGGCATTTTCGGTGGTACTCATGGCCCAAATATGCAGATCGTGCACCCCCTGCACCCCGGTCTGCGCAAGCAAGAACTCTCGCACCGAAGCGGTCTCGATCCCCGGCGGGACGGCATCCAGGGCCAAACCCATCGACTCTCGCAACACATCCCAGGTAAACCAGACGATGAAGATGCTGACCACAATACTGGTGAGCGGGTCGAGCCAAAACCAATGGGTAAAGAGGATGACGACACCACTAGCCACCACGCCCAAGGAGAGCGCTGCATCTCCGGCCATATGCAAAAATGCTGCGCGGAGATTGAGATCGTGCTTGCGCCCGGCCAGGAAGAGTGCCGCCGTTGCCGTATTGATCAGCACACCTAGGGCGGCGACGATGACGACATCCCAGGCGGCCACCGGAGCGGGGGCAAAAAGGCGCAACACCGCCTCCCAGACGATTGCCCCGGTCACCAATAATAGAAATATGGCATTTCCCAGGGCGGAAAGGATCGAGGCACTGCGCAAACCATAAGTAAAACGCGCCGTGGGCGCACGCTGGGCGAGGTGGCTGCCGCCCCAGGCCAGAAATAAACCCAGAACATCGCCAAAATTGTGACCAGCATCGGCCAAAAGGGCGAGGGAATTGCCGAGCACACCGAAGATTGCTTCAACCAGCACAAAGGCAAAATTGATGGTGATTCCCAAGGCAAAGATGCGCCCATAGCGCGCTGGCGCGTGGACATGGCCGTGGTGGTGGTGTGCTTCCAAGGAGGGCTTAGCTGCCTTGACCCTCGAGAGAGCAAACACCGCTCTCCTGCATACCCTTGCAGGTGCCATAGAGGGAAAGGCTATGATCGGTCACGTGAAAACCACGGTCGGTGGCAATTGTTAGCTGGCGATTTTCCAGCTCTTGGTCGAAGAATTCGAGTACCTTGCCGCAGGCCGTGCAAACCATGTGGTCGTGATGCCCAGATTCGTTGAGCTCGAAAACGGCGCGGTCGCCTTCAAAGTGATGCCGACGCACCAGCCCTGCCACCTCAAACTGGGTCATGACCCGGTACACCGTCGCCAAACCCACTTCCTCACCGGCATCGAGAAGCTGTCGGTAGACCTCTTCTGCGGTAAGGTGACGGGTATCACTCGCCTCGAGGATCTGCAGGATACGCAGTCGCGGCAGGGTGGCCTTGAGACCGGCGCGTTTCAGTTCTTCACTATTCATGCTATCCAATGGCAAGTGGCGCTCTCTTTTAGTAGCATAGTGGCACCGTACGCCCAAGACAAGGACCCATGCGCACTTTCTCTCTTCTTGCCAGTTCCGTATTCCTCTGCCTCGGCCTTGGCGCCTGCAGTATCTACCGCGTCGACGTTCAACAGGGCAACGTCATCGGCCAGAAGGAGCTGGACCAAGTCCACAAGGGGATGGACCAAGCCGAAGTGCGGGCCATTCTTGGCTCGCCCTTGCTCGACAATCCGTGGCAGAAGGACGAATGGGTATATAGCTACAGTAACAAGCCCGCCTACAGTGGCACTACCGTCCGCAATATCATTTTACATTTCAACCACGACGGTACCCTGCAGAGCATCAGCGGCGACGTACAGGCCCTGCCCAAGGGCTGAGCCTCAGTTTTTTGCCAAGCGTGCGGCGCCGTAGACTTGGCGGGCGCGCTGGGCGAAGCGCTGCACCATGGTCTCCGCGGCCTGTTTGAAGATGGGCTCGAGAAAGGCGCCGACCAAGCGGCTGGCAAACTCAAAGCGCATATCGAGGGTAACCCGAGTGCCGCCTTCCACCGGCTCCAACTGCCAGAGCCCCTCCAAAAAACGGAATGGCCCATCGACCAATCGCACCTCAGCCAATTTGGGACGCTGATAGCGGTTGCGGGTAGAAAAGGCCTTACCAAAGGCGCTGTGGGCGATGCGGATTTCGGCTACCACTTCATCGCCATGATCTTGCAGGATGCGGGTAGCACCGCACCAGGGCAAAAATTGCGGATAACTACGAATATCTTCTACCAAGGCAAAAATTTCTTCGGCGCTGTAGGGAATCACCGCCGTCTTGCGGATATGGTGCATTGCACTCCTCGAATCAGTAACGTCGCGAGCCCAACGCCCGCGCCTGGATGCGACGATCGATCTGGGCCAGCAACCACTCCAAGGGCCGCCGCCACCAGGATCGACGGTGCCAGTGCGCAAGGGAGATTTCCCGCGAGCGGGAAAACTCGCGCCGGAACAGCGTATGCAGCGTGAGCAGGGGCCCCCGCCCACGCAGTTCGAGATTCAGCTCGCGGTTAAACCAGAGGCTGAGAAAATCGAGATTGGCTGAGCCAACGCTCCCCCACAATCCATCCACCAGCACATACTTGGCATGCAAAAAGGTTTCTTGGTACTCGTACACGCGCACGCCATGTCGCAACAGTTTTTGATAATACGCCTGTATACCCAGACGCAAAAGGGGATGATCGGTTACTCGTCCGGCAAGCAGGATGCGCACATCGACACCCCGCCGCACCGCGGCATAGAGGGCAGAGAGTATGACAGGATCGGGGTTGAAGTAGGGGGTCGCTACCCACAGACTCACCCGCGCCGCGCGAAAGGCGGCCAGGTAGCGGCGGCGGATACTGTAGCGCTCGGGCGGGGTGGCAGCGAGGAGACGCAGGAAGGTGTCTGAGGCAACGCTTGGCGCGCCAGCGGCAGTGCGGCGAAGTTCCCGACGCGCCAGTGGGCGGTTGCGCAAAAACAAGCGACGCACCAAGGGTACGATCGGACCGCGACAAGCGAAAAGCAACTCGCGGTAGGGTACTCGCCCAGGATCGCCGCGTAGCCATGCGTCGGCAATGGCAAAACCGCCTACCGCCAACCAGTCGCCATCAATCAATACGATACGGCGATGACTGCGGCGCAGGCGTTTTTCCCAACCTCGCCAGGTAAGTCGGTGATACCATTCGAAACTACCCCCCGCCGCTTGCAGCTGGGCAATCCAGCGCTCGGGAAAGCCATGGCTGCCAAAGGCATCCAAACGCAAAACCACACGTACCCCAGCGGCGGCCCGCGCACAGAGGATATCCAGGATCTTCTCCGGCCAGACCCCATGTTCAAAAATATAGTTCTCGAACAGGATCTCGCTTTGCGCCGCGCGCAGCCGATCCTCGAGCAACGCTGCAATGGCCGGCATCTCGCTGAGCAACTGCCAATCTTCCGCCGGCAACCAGGCGGGGTAATGCTGCAGCTTGGCCATCGATACTCGTCCTGTAGACCCGGCAGAAGTCCATAGAATAGTGGAGGCTGGGAGCGGTTTGTACCACCCCGTCTGCTTTGCGGTAAGATCGCGCATTAGATTTCAGGACCACCGATGCCATGAGCAACAGCACCATTGCCCTCAACCGTGAGGCGAGACACGAGTACTTCATCGAGGAGCGCTTCGAGGCCGGAATTGCCCTCGAAGGCTGGGAGGTGAAGTCGATGCGTGCCGGTCGCCTGCAGCTCAAGGACAGCTATGTGGTGATCAAAAATGGCGAGCTCTGGCTTCTGGGCGCGCACATCAGCCCCCTGCCCACCGCCAGCACCCATATTCAGCCGGACCCCACCCGCACCCGCAAACTGCTGATGCATCGCTTGGAAATCAATCGGTTGATTGGTGCCGTGGAGCGCAAGGGCTTTACCCTCGTCCCCCTGGCGCTGTATTGGAAACAAGGGCGCGCCAAGGCAGAAATTGCCCTCGTTAAGGGCAAGCAAGCCCACGACAAACGGGCCACCCTCAAGGAGCGGGAGTGGCAACGCGACAAGGCGCGCATCCTCAAGGGTGGAGCCCGCGATGGCTAAGACGGCCACAGCCGAGCACCATCTGTTCCATGCCCTGTTGCTGTTTGTCTTTGCCTTTTGGCTCTTTGGCTTTCATGTTGGCGATGCCAGCCTCTGGGACATCGACGAACCCAATAACGCGCAATGCTTGAAGGAGATGATCGCCCACGATAATTACGTGGTGCCGACCTTCAACGGCAATCTGCGGCCCGACAAACCGATCCTGAATTATTGGCTGATGGACCTTGGCGTGCGCCTTCTTGGGATGAATAGCTGGGGTCTGCGCATCGGTTCCGTTGCCCTCGGTGCCCTTCTCGTTCTCTACCTCAGCCTCGCGCTGCGACGTCTGCTCGGCGCCCGCGCTGCCCTCCTCACCGGGCTCTTTACGGCGACCGCCCTACACAGTCAGATCATCTTTCGTGCCGCGGTACCCGATCCGCTGGTCATCTTTTTGGTAACCGTCAGCCTGCTCAGCTACCTACGCGGCTATCTCTACCCCGAGGAAAGGCGTTGGCAGTACCCACTTTCCTATGCCGCCATGGGCCTCGGTACCCTTTGCGAGGGGCCGATTTTCTTTCTCCTACCGGGCCTGATCATCACCGTGTTTCTGCTCTTGCGGCAGGATCTTCCGCATCTTTGGCGGGAGGGACGGTTGCGCTGGGGCCTGCCTCTATTTTTGGTGTTGACCCTACCCTGGTATCTGGCGGTGGGAATCGAGACCCACTGGCGCTGGGATTTGCTTTTCATTGCCCAGCAGAATGTTGGCCGCTATACCGGCGCCATGCAGGGGCATCAGGGTCCGATATTCTATTATTTGATCAGTACCTTCCTGGGGCTCCTGCCGTGGTCGGTGTTTTTTCCACAGGTCTTCGCACCTCTCTGGCTGCAGCGTCGCGAGTACTTTCGCTCGCGTCCCGACCTGCTCTTTTTTGGGCTCTGGGCCGGGCTTTGGATCGCCTTCTTCAGCCTGGGCGCGACCAAGCTACCCAACTATGTCTGGGAGGCATACCCGCCCCTGCTCGCTCTTCTCGCCTGGCGGGTGGAGCTGGCCCTCTCCGGCGTCCATGCCCTGAGCGGACGCGGGATTGTCGCCTCCCTCGTGGCGCTGGCGGCGCTGGGCGGCATCCTACTCGGACTCGGCGCCACCCTGGTACCGCAGCAGATTCCACCGTTGGGCGCAGTCGCCTACATAGGTCTGCCCTATCTGGCTGCGGCACTACTGGCCCTGTACTTTGTCTATCGTGGGCAGTTTTTGGGTGTGATCGGCAGTCTCGGCGCGGGAGCGGTAGCCCTGACCTTTTGCTTGGTGCTCCTGCTGCTACCTGCCCTCGACCGTCTCAAACCCTCGGTGCACATGGGGGAGATGGTACGCGGCATGGAGGGCAGCCGGCCCTACTCCCTCGCCACTTGGCGCTGGTGGGAACCGAGTTTCCTTTTTTATGCCGGGCGCGGTGCCATGACGGCGACACAACTTACGAATCCACAACAACAGATCCCCCAGCTCCTCGCCAAGCATCCGGGGCCACTATTTTTGGTACTGCCGCAACGCGATCTTCCAGCCTTACACGCCGATCTCACCAGCCAAGAAAACCTGCGGGAGCTCTACCATGCCTACGAACTCTACAGTCGTCAGCAAATCTCCTTGGTACGCATCGATGCCCACTAAAGTACCTCTCCATCTTTTTGCTTTCCTTGGTCTTTTTTTTCTGCTCGCGGGCGCGAGCGAACCCGCCTCGGCGGCCAACGCGGAGCGCGATGACTATTTCTGGCAAGCCCTCACCCACACCCAGTACATTGCCGAAGGCAAGCAGGGCCCGGTGGTTTACCTTTTTCTGGACCCCAACTGTCCTTACTGCCACAAACTCTACGACCAGCTGCAAGAAAAGGTGGCCAAGGGTAAACTGCGCCTGCGGGTGGTGGTGGTCGGATTTCTGAGTCCTTCGAGTCACGCCAAGGCGGCGGCAATTTTATCGGCTGCAGACCCACGTGCCGCCTTGGCAAAGAACGAGAGCGGCTTTGCTATTCGTGATGGTCGACCGGAGGGTGGCATCGCTCCGGCGGATCCCACCCTGGTCGCCAAAGAGGCAGGCATCCTGCACCGCAATTTTGCCTTTCTGGAGGGAAAAGAGTCCCTCCTCGATAGTGTTCCCCCGGGTGTGGTTACCGTTCCCCTCCTCGTGTATCGGAGTCAGGGCCAAGAGCACTATTTGGTCAATCTGCCCACGGAAGAGCAATGGCAGGAAATTCTCGACGCCAAATGAGGCATGGCGCAGCGATGCTGGCGGGTCTTGCCGGGCTTGCGGGACTCGCAGGCTTGGCGCTCGTGCTGTATCTGCAGTTTGCCCGGCAAGTGCCGCCCTGCAGTCTGTGTATCTACCAGCGACTCGCCGACCTGGCTATGATTTTTTTGATTCTACTAGGATTTTTTGTGCTGCGACGATGGTCTTGGGCCTTGGCTGGCATCGCCGCCGGCGTCGGAGCGATCTTGGCTGCCTGGCAGTGGCATCTTGCCGATATTGCGGCGCAACACCGGGTAGAAGCGTGTGCAAACATCCAGTTGCTACCGCAAACGGTTTTTTCTTCGCCAGCCATCAGCAGTCCCTTGGCCTCGGCCCTGACGGGGCAAGGCTCCTGCGCCGTTGCCGGCGCGCATCGGCTCCTGGGCTGGCCAATCACCCACTGGAGTCTCGCTTTCTTTCTTGCTTGTGCGTTGCTGTTGACGCTGGCAGTGCTGCTCACCCGCCGCCGCTGAGGGCCGCACGGCAGGCTGCCACGGCCTGCCCGGCGTAGGAGCGGCCAAACAAGAGCCAGTGGTTGAGCAAATGATAGAGTTGGTAGAGCGGGCGGCGGCGAGCGTAGCCCTGCGGGTCGAAATCGGGCTGCGCCAGGCTCCGGTATGCCTGCCAAAAGGTTGCGGGCGGGGTGCTGAAGAGTTCGAGCATGGCAAGGTCCATTTCGCGGTCCGTTACCGCTACCGCCGGGTCGAAAAGCCAGACGGCACCGTCTACATCCACCCCCCAATTGCCGGCCCAAAGATCTCCATGGGTAAGGGAGGCGCGCGGTGCGTGTCCGTCGAGGATCGCCGGCAGGCTAGCGAGAAGGCGGGTAAAGAGCTCTTGTTCCGCTGCTTGCAGACTGGGCCCGAGCTTTTCCAGCATCGGCGCCAAACGTTGCTGCTGGAAAAATGCTAGCCAATCGGCAGCGCTGGCTCCCGGCGTTGGGGTATTGCGCTGCGGGGTAGCACCGAGAAAGTTGTTCTGCCGCCAGCCAAACTGTGGCCAAGCTGGGGTGTGTAGACGGGCCAGCACGCTTCCCAGCCGTCCCCAGTCTTCGGCGCTACGGTGCTGGAAGGCAAGAAAGGTGAGGGCAAGAACATGCTCGCCGGCCATCTCCCAGAGGCCATAGACCTGCGGCACCGGCGCCGCTGCCGCCTGCAGAGCGAGGAGACCCTCTTGCTCGGCAGCCAAATGCGCTGACTCTTTACCAACCTTGAGAAACAGGCAGGCGCTGGCACTAGCCGCCCGATAAAATCGGTAGGCATCACTGCCGCCACTGGGCTCGACCTGCCAGTGTCCGCCCAGTTTCTGCTCGAGGAGACGGGCAAGCTCCACGCCTCAGCCCACCTCGCCGCCGCGCAGCTCGGCCACGGTCCGCAGGGCTGCCTCCCGGCTTGCGGCAAGGATGTTCAGATGCCCCATTTTGCGGCCACGCCGTGCCTCTTTCTTGCCATACAGGTAGGGCTTGACCTGGGGGTGGCGCAGCCAGTGCCCCCAATCGAGCGCGCCATCGAGCCAGAGATCGCCGAGGAGATTTAGCATCACCACTGGCGAGAGCAGGCGGGTATCGCCGAGGGGCAGGTCGAGCAAGCTGCGCAGTTGCTGGTCGAACTGGCTATGCACGCAGGCATCGAGGCTAAAATGACCGCTATTGTGGGGGCGCGGCGCCATTTCGTTGAGGAGCAGCCTGCCATCGACGCTGTGAAAGAACTCCACCGCTAGCACGCCTATATAGTCGAGAGCCTCGGCAATCTGCAGCGCCCAGCGCCGCGCCTGGTCTTGCACGGCATCGGGCAGCGCCGCCGGCACGATACTGAGATCGAGGATGCCCTGGCGATGACGATTTTCGGCGAGAGGATAGAATACCGCCAAGCCGGCGCTATTGCGTGCCAGAATGACCGAAAACTCCTGCTGCAAGGGGACCATGGCTTCGACGATTGCCGGGCGTTGCCCGAGCTCCTGCCACGCCGGCGCCAGTGCTTCGGGGCTTGGTAAGCGCAGTTGGCCCTTGCCGTCATAGCCATCCTGGGCGGTTTTGAGCAGAGCGGGATAGGGAATCGTTTGCGCCGCCGCCAAGTCGGCGGGGGTACGGAGGACGGCAAATTCAGCGGTTGCCAAGCCGAGCTCGCGGAAGAAGGTTTTTTCGCGGATACGGTCTTGGGCAATGGCCACGGAACCGGGGTTGGGGCGCAGGATGCTGTGCTGGGCGCAGAATTCGAGGGTTGCCCGCGGAATCTGCTCGCGTTCGACGGTAATGGCAGCAACCCCGGCGCAGAACGCTGCCAGCGCCGTTTCCTGCTCGAAGGGGGCGCAGATGTGGCGCTCTGCAATCGCTGCTGCCGGGGCATCGGGATCGGGGTCATAGACCCAGACGGCACAATCGAAACGACGTGCTGCGAGTGCCAACATCATGCCGAGTTGGCCACCGCCAAGGATGCCGATGGTGCTGCCGGGTGCGATCATGGCGATGCTGGCGGTAGCTGGCTTTGCAGGGCCTGCGCCGTCTGCGCGGCGCGAAACTGCTCGAGGCGGGCGCGCAGTGCAGTGTCGTGCAACGCCAGTTGTGCAGCGGCAAAGAGGGCGGCATTGGCTGCCCCAGCGGTGCCAATGGCAAAGGTCGCCACCGGCACACCCTTGGGCATCTGCACGATGGAAAGCAGGGAATCCTGCCCCTGCAGGTGCCGCGAAGGTACCGGCACGCCAAGCACCGGAATCAGGGTCTTCGCCGCCAGCATACCCGGCAGATGCGCCGCGCCGCCGGCACCGGCAATGATTGCCTGCAGCCCGCGGCCAGCGGCTTCTTCGGCATACTGGAAAAGCAAGTCGGGAGTGCGGTGCGCCGAGACTACCCGCGCCTCGTGGGGAATCTGCAGGAGCGCGAGAATCTGGGTTGCCGCCTGCATGATCTCCCAGTCGCTCTGACTACCCATGACGACGCCGACGACGGGCCCTTGCTGCATCCTCTCTCTCCTTCGGCGGCTGGCCGGAAACTTGGTATAATGCCGGGCATGAACGAGTCGCTCAAGCCCAAGATGCGTCCCATCCGTAGCTTCGTCCTGCGCCAGGGACGTTTGACCGATGCGCAAGAGCGCGTTCTGGCCGAACGCGGTGCGAGCTATTTCTTGGATGCAGACGCACCCTGGCAGTCGCCTTGGCCGCAATCGACACCGCTACTGCTCGAGATTGGCTTTGGCAATGGTGCGCATTTGGCACATTTCGCCGCCAACCATCCCGATTGGGGCTGCATCGGGGCGGAGGTCCATCGCCCCGGGGTCGGCGCCCTCTTGTTGCAGGCGGAGGCAGCACAATTGCAGAACCTGCGCGTGCTACCGGCAGATATCGTGCCTTGGCTACGCGCCCTTCCGGCCGCGGTATTTTCCCTCATCGTCATCCAGTTTCCCGATCCCTGGCCGAAAAAGCGGCACCACAAGCGACGTCTGATTCAGGTAGAGTTTCTGCAGCTGCTGCAGCGCGTGCTGCGCCCCGGCGGCGAATTACAGCTGGCTACCGATTGGGAGCCCTATGCCGAGCATATGCTGCAAACCGTCGAATCCCTCCCCGGTTGGCAGAATCTCGCCGGTGCCGGTAACTATGCAGCTGCCCCGGAAAACCGCATCCCAACACGCTTTGAGCGGCGTGGTCAGGCCCTCGGGCACCGGGTTTTTGATCTGCGTTTTTGCACCAAACCCGAATGAAAACCATCGGCCTCTCGGACTGCAGTCGCTGCCAAATGCGCGGCGAGAGCATTTTTGCAGGACTCGATCCGGTCGAACTCTGCAGCCTCGGCATGGAGGTGCAAGATCTCGACTGCCAGGCCAATGACGTCCTCTATCGCAGCGGCGAGCCAGCGCGCTATGCCTACACCCTACGCGAGGGGGCGGTGAAACTGGTAAAGAATCTCGCCAGTGGCCAGGAGGTCATCCTGCGCTTACTGCATCATGGCGACCTATTCGGCTTTGAGGGGCTGCACGAAACGCAGCACCGTCACGACGCCATCAGCCTCGCCCCCGGCAAGCTCTGTCGTCTCGACCTTGGCGAGCTGCAGCGTCTTTCCGAGCGCCAGCCCAAGATCCGCGCGGCAATTCTGCAGCGCTGGCACGATGCCCTGCGCGATAGCGAGGAGCGCGTGGTGGAGCTTGGCGCCAAGCGCGCCGAGGCGCGGCTGGCGACATTTCTCTTACAGTGGGCGCAGCGCTACCCGCACTTGCGCAGTCTACCCTTTCCCCTCACGCGACAAGATCTGGCGGCGTTTTTGGGGCTTTCGGTAGAGCATGTGAGCCGCATCATGGCAGAGTTCAAACGCCAGGACTGGCTCCGGGAACATCGTGGGCAGCTGGAAATCCTCGCCGCGGCCCGCCTGCAAGAGATTGCCGGCAAAAAACCCGAGTAAATCGCTCAAGATTGATTTTTATCAATGCAGCGACGAACAGAGCGGGGCAAACTATCGCCATGATCCAACAACTGCCATGGCGGCAGGGAGCAATACCATGTTTTTTCGACAACTCTTTCATCCAGAAAGCAGCACCTTTACCTACATTTTGGGCGACAGCACCTGGCGCGATGCCGTCGTCATCGACGCCGTTGCCGACAGCAGCGAGGCCGTGCTCGCCGTGCTGCGCGAAGAACACCTGCAACTCACCCATATCCTCGAAACCCACCTCCACGCCGACCACATCAGCGCCGCCAAAGCCTTGCGCAAGGCCACCGGGGCAAAGGTGGTCTTGAGTAGCCGGGCGGGGGCGGACTGCGCGGATTTACAGGTGGATGACGGCGACTTCGTCGTGCTTGGGGATGACGTCATCCGTATCCTCGCCACCCCCGGCCACACGCCGGAGTCTCTCAGCTTCCGTTGGCACGACCGCGTCTTTACCGGCGATGCCTTGCTCATTGGCGGCTGCGGGCGTACCGACTTTCAGGGCGGCAATGCCGGCCAGCTCTATGACAGCATCCACGCGCAGCTCTTTTCCCTACCCGACGAGACCCTGGTGTATCCTGGCCACGACTACAAGGGCCGCTGGGTGAGTTGTATTGGCGAAGAAAAGCACAGCAATCCGCGCTTGGCGGGCAAATCACGGGAAGAATTCATTGCCATCATGAATGGCCTCGACCTCCCGAAACCCAAGCGTATCGACGAAGCGGTACCCGCCAATCGTCTCTGCGGCCAGATCGCATAAGGAGGAACAGATCATGCCATCCATGCAAAGAACGGGTTTTGGACGCGGCGCCGCTGGCAGCGACCCGGAGCGGGCGGCGCGGCACCGTCACGACCAGGCGGTATTTCATCGTCTCCTCGCCTTGCACGAGAAGATTTCTCGCGAATTGGAAGTCTTGCCCAATGGCATCCGAGCGCGCACCCGCTCCGACGACGCCGAAGTCGTTGCCCTGCTCCATGATCACGTCCCGTCGATGAAGCAGCGCCTACACGAGAATTTTGGGCTACGCTTCTGGGACCCGGCCTTTGCCGAACTCTTTGCGCAGCGGGAAAAGATCCAGATGGAGCTTACCCTGCTGCCAGACGGGGTCATGATCGAGGAAACCAGCGATGATCCAAACGTCGTTACCCTGATCCAGGCGCACGGGCAGATCATCAATCTCTTCGTGGCCCGTGGCGCTGCCCAGGCACAGCAGGAAAGCCCACTACCCGCGGCATACCGACGCGTTCTCGTCTAGTATTGAATGCTACAGAAAAAGGAGGACACTCAAATGCCACAGTTCACGATTATCGGCAGCGGTTTTGGCGGCCTCACCGCCGTTCGTACCCTGCGCCGCCAGTCGCCCGAGGCCAAAATCCGCCTCATTGCACCCAAGCCAGAATTCATCTACTACCCGAGTCTGATTTGGGTGCCTACTGGCCTGCGCCAAGGTGAGGAATTGCGCATCGACCTGCGCGATTTCTTTGCCCGCGAAAAGGTCGAGTTTGTCCCCGGCGAGGTGCAGTCCATCGATGCCGAGGGCAAAGTACACCTGGCATCGGGCGAGAGCGTAGAGCAGGACGTGTTGATCATTGCCGCCGGCGGCCGTGGACTACGCAAGCTGCCGGGCATCGAGCACAGCCTTGCCATCTGCGATGGCATCGAGACGGCGCAGCAAATTCGTGATCGTTTGCAGGCCATGTCGGGTGGCAGCATCGCCTTTGGCTTTGCCGGCAACCCCCAAGAGCCCAGCGCCGTGCGCGGCGGTCCCATTTTCGAATTGCTTTTTGGTATCGACACCTACCTGCGCCGGCAAGGCAAGCGCGACGCCTTCACCCTCACCTTTTTCAATCCCATGCGTGAACCGGGCAACCGCCTTGGCGCCGATGCCGTAGCGGGCCTGCTGCAGGAGATGGAAAAGCGCCAGATACGGACCCATCTCGGGCACAAGATCACGAGTTTTAGCGCCGACGAGGTGCATACCGAGGGTGGCGATATCGATGCCGACCTGATCCTCTTCATGCCGGGCATGACCGGGCCTAGCTTTGCCGCCAACAGTGCCCTGCCCCTCTCTCCGGGCGGTTTTCTACAGGCCGATGCCTACTGCCAGGTGCCGGGTATACCGGGGATTTATGTGGTTGGCGATGCGGGCGCGTATCTGGATGCCCCAGATTGGCTGCCCAAGCAGGGGCATAGTGCTGATTTGCAAGCCAAGGCCGCGGTCCACAATGCCTTGCGCCATCTGCAAGGCCAGGAGGCGGACAGAGCCTTCCGCCACGAACTCATCTGCATTGTCGACAGCCTCGATGGCGGCAACCTGGTCTATCGTTCGCCGAATATGGCGCGGGTCGTGCCCGGCTCCTGGTGGCACTTGGCCAAGCGCGCCTTTGAGTGGCGCTATCTGGGCCCCTACCGCCCGCGGGGCGCGGCGTAAGTCCGTCCCTTCCACGCCCCGCCGCGGCCGGCATAGTGGCGGCGGGCGGAATCCAGCGTCATTAGGGTGTAGAGCCAGGCTGCCGGTTGCAGAGTCAGGACCCAGAACGGGGAGAGACCGCAGTGGCGTAGGGTGGGCCAGAAGAGCCGCCAAGAAAGCAGCAGGCTGAGCAAGGCCATAAGCCAAACTGCCGTTTGTCCACGCCACAGGCCAATAAGCAAGAGGAGCCAGGGCGCCAAATAAAGAAAAAGCATGGTACCGGTAGCGACGAAGAGCCGCGCCGGGCGAAAGTCGAGCTGCACATAGGCGGAGCGGGCAACCATCCGCCAAATTTCTCCAAGCCGTGTGTACTCGCGCAGACTGTAGCTCTCCTCTGCAAGCCCGAGCCAGATCGACCCTTGGCGTTTCAGTTGTGCGGCCAGGGTGCAGTCGTCGATCAGGGCCGAGCGCATGGCAGTCAGGCCGCCACTCGCTGCCAAGGCGGTGCGCGCCACCAGCATGCACCCACCGGCTGCCCCGGCAAGGCGACGGCGCGGATCATTGACCCAAGGGAAGGGATAGAGCTTCTGGAAAAAGAAGAGAAAGGGCGGAATCAACCAGCGCTCCCAGAGGCCCCGACAGGAGAGGCGCACCATCAAGGAGACTAGTACGCGCCGTTCGGACTCGGCTTTGGCCACCAAATTGCGCAGTACCCGCGGTGGATGGACGATGTCGGCATCGGTAAACCACAGGTAGGGGACCTCATCGCCTGCCGCCGTCACCCCTTGCGCCATCGCCCAGACCTTGCCCGCCCATCCTTCTGGCAGCCCTTGACCAGCCAAGACGGTTAAGCGCCCGGCAGCATCCAGCTCTGCGGCGGCATGGCGGGCGAGTTGGGCAGTAGCGTCACTGCTTTGGTCGTCGATCACGATCAAGCGCAATTCGCCGGGATAATCTTGGCAGAGAATTCCGCGCACGCAGGCAGCAATACCTTCGGCCTCGTTGCGCGCCGGCACCACCGCCGTTACCGCTGGCCAGTCGGTCAGCGATCCCGACCCGAGTCGTTGGTCGGCGCGCCAGAAGCCGCCGCGAGCAAGGAAAAGCAGCAGCCAAGCAAGTAACACTGCTGCCGAAAACAGCAGGGCAATCAAGGCGTGCCGCCGATGTTCCAGCTATCCGTAACCGCCTCCGTCGCCTTACTGCCCGGATCTTCCAGACCTCTGCGCATACACTCCATTTTGATCGCCAAGCGCAGGTCGTTGGTGGAATCGGCGGCGCGGATGGCGTCGTCGTACTCGATCAGACCGTTCATGTAGAGGCTCACCAAGGACTGGTCGAAGGTCTGCATTCCGACATCGTTGGGGCGTGCCATCACCGTCTTCAACAGGCCAACTTCGCCACGATTGATGAGGTCTGCCACCGTAGGCGTGTTGATCAATACCTCCATGGCCGCAATCCGCCCGGGTTTGCCTTTCAGCGGCAACAAGCGCTGCGAGACGACCGCCTTGAGGTTGAGAGAGAGGTCCATGAGCAGCTGCTTTTTGCGCTCCTCGGGGAAAAAATTGATGATGCGTTCAATGGCCTGGTTGGCATTATTGGCATGCAGGGTCGACATACACAAATGCCCGGTTTCGGCATAGGCAACGGCATGATCCATGGTATCGCGACTGCGAATTTCGCCAATCAGGATGACGTCCGGCGCCTCGCGCAAGGCATTTTCCAAGGCATTTTCATAGCTCAGGGTATCGATTCCTACCTCGCGTTGATTGACGATGGACTTGATGTTGCGGTGCAGGTACTCGATCGGATCCTCGATGGTAAGAATGTGTCCGGCCGCATTGGCATTACGATACTGCAGCATGGAAGCCAGCGACGTGCTCTTACCGGAACCGGTGGCGCCAACAAAGAGAATCAGCCCGCGCGCGCTCATTGCCAGTTCCTTGAGAACAGGCGGCATGTGTAACTGTTCCAGAGTCGGTATCTCTGTCTTGATCGACCGCAGCACCAGAGCAATTTGGTTGCGCTGAAAAAAGCCATTGACACGAAAGCGTCCGACTCCCGAAACAGACAGGGCCATATTGACTTCTTTCTCACGCTGAAATTCTTGAAGTCGCTCGACCCCGAGAATCTCCTTGGCCAAGGCCAGGCTCTGCTCGGGCTTCAGAGCCTCGTCACCGACCGGCACTGCGCGCCCGTCGATCTTGATGACCGGCGGCGAGCCGACGGTAAAATACAGGTCCGAGCCGTTTTTTTGGACCATGAGTCGCAACAGGTCGTCCAGCACCGTCATAGTCGTTTCCTGCCTCAGGCGACGTTGAAAAGGCTGTCTTTATTTTGCGCCCGGCGCAAGGCATCTTCACGACTGATGGTATGCGCTCGCACCAAACTGAGGAGGCACTGATCGAGGGTCTGCATGCCCTGATTCTGCCCGGTCTGAATCACCGAATACATTTGCGCGACCTTATTTTCGCGAATCAGGTTGCGGATTGCCGGATTGGCAATCATGATCTCGTGCGCCGCCACCCGTCCGCGACGGTCGGCGGTCGGGATCAGGGTCTGGGCGATCACCGCGCGCAAAGACTCGGAAAGCATCGAGCGCACCATATCCTTCTCGCCGCCGGGGAAGGAGTCGATGATACGATCGATGGTCTTGGGTGCCGAACTGGTGTGCAGGGTACCAAACACTACATGGCCCGTCTCCGCCGCCGTCAGTGCCAAACGCATGGTCTCGAGGTCACGTAACTCGCCTACGAGAATGACATCGGGGTCCTCGCGCAGGGCCGAACGCAGGGCGTTCTCGAAAGACTTGGTGTTGGGTCCCACCTCGCGTTGATTGATCAGGCAGCGGTTGGGAGTATGCAGAAACTCGATGGGATCTTCGATGGTGATGATGTGCTCTTGGCGATGATTATTGATGTGGTTGATCATTGCCGCCAAGGTGGTGGACTTACCCGAGCCCGTCGGCCCCGTCACCAACACTAGGCCGCGGGGTACGTCGATGATCTCCTTGAAAATCGCTGGCGCTCTGAGATCCTCGAGGCTGAGAACCTTGGCGGGAATGGTCCGGAAGGCCGCCGCTGGGCCGCGATCCTGCTGGAAAGCATTGACGCGAAAACGCGCCACCTGGGGCACGTCGATGGCAAAATCGATTTCCAGATTTTCTTCGTACCACTTACGCTGGGCGTCGTTCATGATGTCGTAGATCATGGCATGGACGACTTCCTTGCTCAGAGCAGGCGCATTGATCGGGCGCATTTCTCCATTGATGCGCACCATCGGCGGCAAGCCTGCCGAGAGATGAATATCCGAGGCCTTGTTCTTGACGGCAAAGCCGAGTAGATCGGTAACGTCCATCTGGCTCATCCGTACCCCCACGTTTCGAAAGACAATGAACTCCAGGTAATATAGTCGAGCTTTGCGATTCCGCCCAAGGAAAGCCATGGACCTGCCGCAGCGTCTGCTCGCCATTCAGGAACAGCTCCGCCCCTACCCGGCCGCGCGCGTACTTGCCGTCAGCAAGAAAGTATCGGCAGAGCGGCTGCGGGAGGCCCATGCCCTCGGCCTGCGCCACTTTGGCGAAAATTACCTGCAGGAAGCCCAGGCAAAAATCACTGCCCTCGCCGATCTCGATCTCTGCTGGCATTTCATTGGTCGCATCCAGCGCAACAAGACGCGGGATATTGCCCGGCACTTCGACTGGGTGGAGAGCGTCGACCGCGAAATTCTACTGGCGCGCCTCGACCAGGAACGGGCCGGCTTGCCACCCCTACAAATTTTGCTCGAGGTGGCGGCCAGCGGCGAGGAAAACAAGGGCGGCATCGCCCCAGACCAAGTCATTGCCTTGGCGCGAACAGTGCTGCGCTACCCCAATTTGCGTCTCCGCGGGCTGATGGCCTTGGTGCATCCCGACCCGCAGGAGGCAGTAAGCAACTTCCGGCAAATGGCGCGACTTTTTCAACGACTGCAGGCGGAATTTCCGGAGCAGGCCATTGATACCCTTTCCATGGGGACCTCGGGCGACTATCCTCAGGCCTTGGCCCACGGGGCCACAGAAATTCGACTGGGGACCGTCCTCTTCGGCGCACGCCCCAAGGAGTGAGCATTGCAAACCGAGCACATCGTCTTCCTCGGGGCGGGGAACATGGCCCGTGCCCTCATCGCCGGCATCTGTAAAAGCGGCTTCCCTGCCCAGCAAATTCAGGTGCATGCCCCGCACCCCGAGCGGCGCGATGCCTTGGCGGCAGAGTTTGGTGTACGAAGCTGCAGCGCCGAACCCTGCGACCTACCTTCCCAGGCTGTCGTTTTCTACGCCGCCAAGCCGAAGCAAGCGCGGGCCATTCTGCAGGGATGGGCAGAGTCACTCCGCGCTGCCCAGGCCCTGCTCATTTCCGTGGCGGCCGGCATTCGTCTGCAAGAATTGCAGCGCTTGGTACCCGCGGTAGACATCGTTCGGGTGATGCCCAATACCCCCGCCCAGATTGGCTTTGGCGCCAGTACCATGGTGGCCGGCCCGGCGGTGCATGCGGCGCGGCGGGCAGCGGCAGAAACACTCATCAAAAGTACGGGAATGGTCGAATGGTTGGCAGACGAAGACAGTATGGACATGGCGACCGCATTGGCCGGCAGCGGGCCTGCCTATGTTTTCCTCTTTCTTGAGGCCCTCGAGGATGCCGCCGTGGCGGGAGGATTGTACCGCGATCAGGCGCGGCGCCTTGCCATTGCTACCCTGCGCGGTGCGGCGGAACTGGCGGCGCGCAGCGAGCTGGCACCGGCCCTGCTCCGCCATCAGGTGACCAGCCCAGGGGGCACAACCGCGGCGGGGCTGGCTGCTTGGGAAGAAGGCCTGCGTCCTCTTGCGCAACGGGCCCTGGACGCCGCGAGCCAGCGCAGCCAGGCCCTTGCCCAACAGCTAGCCAAGGAGCTCTAAGCATGCTGCTCTACGACCTCTACCGCCTGATCGAGCTCGCCATGACCCTACTTTTTTGGGCGATCTTTCTGCGCGCCATTCTATCGTGGGTGCAACCGGATCCGTATAACCCCATCGTGCGCTTTCTGAGTCGGGTTACCGATCCCATACTTCTGCCCTTGCAACGGCACTTGCCGTCCTTTGGGAATATCGACATCAGCCCTTTCGTCGCGATGCTCCTCATCGAGGCGGCCAAGATGCTGCTGCCACGCCTGCTGTTTGGCACCCTCTGAATTCGCCCTAGAGAAGCTACCATGACCACTCTGCAAGACCCCAGCCTGGAGGAAATCCTCGCCCTCTTCGAGCTTCCTTTTCCCGATCTCCTGTTTCGCGCCCAACAAGTGCATCGGGAGCATTTTTCAGCAACCGAGCTGCAGTGTTCTACCCTTTTGTCGATCAAGACCGGGGCCTGTCCCGAAGACTGCGGCTACTGTGCGCAAAGCGTGCATCACGAGGCCAAATTGGCGGTTACCCCCCTGCTGCCTCTCGCCGAGGTCGTGGCCGCTGCCAAGGCCGCCAAGGCGGCGGGAGCACAACGCTTTTGTATGGGTGCCGCGTGGCGCAGTCCGCACGACAAGGACCTCGAGCGGGTGGCGGAGATGGTGGCAGCGGTAAAGGACTTGGGTCTGGAAACCTGCGTCACCCTCGGCATGCTCAAGCCCGGCCAGGCCGAGCGCCTACAGGCTGCGGGCCTCGATTACTACAACCACAATTTAGATACTTCCCCGGAATTCTACGGCGAGGTCATCCATACCCGTAGTTACCAGGAGCGCCTCGACACCCTGGCCGCCGTCCGCGAAGCCGGTATCAAGGTCTGCAGTGGCGGCATCCTTGGGATGGGGGAAAGCCGCCGCGATCGCGCCCGCCTCTTACAAAGCCTCGCCGCTCTGCGCCCGGCGCCGGAAAGCGTTCCCATCAACGCCTTGGTGCCGATTGCCGGCACGCCCCTCGCTGGGGCAGAACCCGTGGATGAAATCGAATTTGTGCGCACCATTGCCGTCGCCCGCATTCTCTTTCCCATGAGCTACGTGCGCCTTGCCGCTGGGCGCGAGAAGATGAGCGATGCCCTCCAAGCCCTCGCCTTTCTGGCGGGAGCCAACAGCATCTTCCTGGGCGAACGCCTGCTGACTACCAACAATGCCAGCACCGATCACGATGCTGGCCTTTTTGCCAAACTCGGGCTGCGCGCGGCTGGCTAAGCGCCGCGCGCTTTGGCCATTAGCTATGGTCGCCGAAGGAGAGCGGGAAGGAGTAGGTAACCAAGGCCTCATTCTCGCCGGGATCTTGCGGGACGATGTAGGCATTGGAAACGTGCGCGATTTTAAAACCCAGACGGCCACCGTTGGCGAACTGATACGCCAGACCCAACTCCAGGCGGAACTCAAAGATACTGCCCAAGTCCTTACCGTTGCCGGCATCGTAGCCGCCAAAACCCAGCACGGGGGTAAGCACCCAACGATCCCAGGCGATGTCGGAATAGAAACCGGTATACCCCATAAAGCCGCCGCGGGTATTGGCCATCAAGCCCCAAACGGCGCCAACCCCAAATAGCTTGGAAGCGGTTTGATATTCGACATTGATTTCCGGCACCCGCGGATTCGGGCCGGTTTCGGGGTGAATGCCAACGCCGTTGAATACGCCGATCCCCGTGCTGAGATACGCGGGCCCGCCCTGGATAACGTGCAGTCCCTCGGCACTAGCGGCCGGGGCCGCAACCAACATTGCCAGGGCAATGAGCCCTGTCTTGGCACGAATCAATCGCATGCTTAGCTCCTCAATAAAGTGAAAACGACTTGCCCGGCAGCGCCGCATGCGCTACCTTATCGACCGAACGGTCAGTATGGTTTCGAATCGCGTCAAAGACCGTAGCGGACATCGCTCCTCCTCTTCTGGCGCGCCCTGCTACGTAATTTCTGGAGAAGGATATTCGCCATGCGTTGGTTGAAACGGTTTGCGGTGCTGATCATCATTGTGCTGGTTGTCTTTGGCGCCTACGCCTATTTCCAAATCTCCGATTACTATCCAAGCACCGATGATGCCTATGTGCACGCCCACGTCGTCAACATTGCGCCACGGGTGAGTGGACGCATTGTCGCAATCTACGTTCACGACAACCAGATTGTGCAAAAAGGGCAGCCTCTCGTCAAAATTGACCCGCGCGCTTACGAATACAAGCTCCAGCAGGCCGAGGCCGAACTCGCCCAGGCCGAGCGCCAACGCGCGGCCATTGCTGCCAATATCGCCGCCGCCCAAGCGCAGCTCCAGGCCAACCAAATCAATTATGGCAACGCCGCGCGCAATGCCGAGCGCGCCAAGGCCCTCGCCGCCCAGCGCTACCTATCCGCGCAGGCCGCCGATAATGCCCAAACCAAAGCATCGGAATTTGCCGCACAGATGGCGGCCAATCGCGCCTCCCTCGCAGGCGCCAGCGCGCAGAGCGCCCTCAATCAGGCCAAGATCGAGGCCGCCGAGGCTGCCGTACGCATGGCCAAGCTCGATCTGTCCGATACGGTCATTTACGCTCCCATCACCGGGGTAGTGAGCAAGGTCGACAAAATACATGTAGGCGATGTCGCCAGCGTCAATCAGGATCTCTTCCCTCTCATTGGCAATGGTGCCTACTGGATCGAGGCCAACTACAAAGAGACCGATCTCAAGCGGATTCATCCCGGGCTGGCGGCAGACATCCAGATCGATATGTATCCCAATCATGCCTTCAAGGGTCGGGTGGTGAGCATGAGTGGCGGCGCCGGCAACGCCTTTTCTCTTTTGCCACCGGAAAATGCCACTGGCAACTGGGTAAAGGTCACCCAGCGAGTGCCAGTGCGTATCGAAGTGCTGAATCCCGATCCTAAACTGCCGCTGCGCATCGGCACCAGCGCTACGGTGACCGTCGATACTGGCAACGTGCCGGATTGGGTACGCTTCCTGCGCCCGATCTTCTAAAACTAGCGCGGTGGCAGCTGCGTCAACTGGTCGCGGCGACGGCGCACGGGATGCACCCAGGTAGTCGCCATACCCAGCCGACGGGCACTGCGCAGGTTGGCGCGGCTATCGTCATAAAAGTGACAGCGACGGGCGGCTACCCGATAGCGCCGCAAAAGATGGCGATAGGCTTGCGGATCGGGCTTGCCGCGCAGGCCCGCAGCAACCAAATCAAATATCTCGACAAAAACGTGCGCAACGCCCAGGCGTTGTACGACCCGCTCGGCATGGGCACGGATGCTATTGGTAAAGATGTATGCCGGACCATCGAGGCCTTCCAGCCAGCGCTGGAGCTGTCGATTTCTAGGGACCGTCGCCGCCAGCGCCGGCGGATGAATGGCTTCGAGAAACTCATAGGGGTTGGTATCGTGATGGCGAATCAGCCCCGCCAGAGTGGTGCCGTAGCGTCGCCAGTAGCGCTGGCGCAAGGCCACTGCTGCCGCTGGATCGAGCCCCAGTTTCTCCTCGAGGTAGGCGTGCATGTAGCGATGCATCTGCGGAAAGCAATGGATGTTGGCGTCGTAGAGGGTGTTGTCGAGATCGAAAAGATACACCGGCCAGGGGCGGCGACGTTGGCCAAGAAAACGTGGCAAAATCCGGTCGGCACGACGGGCGCCACGCCGTTGTCCGCGGCGCGCTTTCAATCGAGATCCGAAATCAGGGTACCCACGCCGTGGCGGGTAAAGACCTCTAGCAACAGCGCGTGGGGCACCCGGCCGTCGATGATGTGGGCAGCGCGTACCCCGCCCGCCAAGGCGTCGAGGCAGCAGTTGAGCTTAGGGATCATGCCGCCACTGATCACACCATTGGCCATCAACTGTTGCACCTCGGTAATGCGCAGCCGCTCGTAGAGTTTGCTCTCGGGGTCGAGAACGCCGGCAACATTGGTCATAAGCACAAACTTATCGGCATGCAGGGTGCTGGCGAGGGCGCCGGCAACCAGATCGGCATTGATATTGTAGGACTCCCCCGCCGGGCCGACGCCGATGGGGGCAATGACCGGAATCAAACCACCGCCATCGAGAAAGCGAATGAGTTCGGCATTGACCTGACTCACCTCGCCCACCCAGCCAAGATCGAGCCCGTCAGGGCGCTGCAGCTTGCGCGCCTGGATCAGATTGCCGTCCTTGCCCGTAAGCCCCACCGCCTTGCCGCCAGCCCGTTGGATGCCCTGGACGATCTGCTTGTTGACCTGACCACCCAAAACCATCTCGACGACTTCCATGGTCGCATCGTCGGTAACGCGCATACCGTCGACCATCTTTGACGGCAATTGCAGGCGCGCCAGCAGAGAGTTGATCTGTGGCCCGCCGCCATGGACGATGACCGGATTCATCCCCACCTGCTTGAGCAGGGTGACATCGTAGGCGAATTGCTCCTGCAAGGCCGGCTCGGTCATGGCGTTGCCGCCGTACTTGATGACCAGGGTGCTACCTTGGAAGCGCTGCATGTAGGGCAGCGCTTCGATCAAAAATTCGGCCTGTAAGCGGGGGTCGATGTTCATGAAGACGAATCCTGTGGGTTTTGACGAATACCTTGCAACAACACCTCTACCATGGCCAAATCGTACTCCTCCGGAGTATCGACGAAGTGCACCTCGGGGTATTGTCGCAGCAAATCCCGCAATTGAAAAAAGATGACGTTGGCACCCAACAGCATCGTTGCCACCAGGGCAGGGTCGAAGTCAGAACGCAATTCGCCCTGCTCCTGCCCCATCCGGAGTATGCCGACCAAACTCGCAAAAAGATCGGCGAGCCCGGCATCCGCCAAATCGCGAGCGCGGGGTTCCCCATTTTCCAATAGTTCGCGTAAAAAGAGGCGCACCAAGTAGGGCCGCGCTAGGAGATGCCGAAGATGGCTCACTGCAAAATGGCGTAGCGCCTCACTGGCTGGGCCGCGGGAGTCCATCGCCTCCTGCAGACGAGCGCGCAAGGCCGCACTGGCACCCTGCAAGACCGCCAAGTAGAGCGCATCTTTGTTGGAGAAATAGTGGTAAATGTTGGCTTTGCTAATTCCAGCCGCCGTTGCGATGGCATGCATCGATACCGCATCAAAGCCGTGATCGGCAAAGAGCTTCTCCGCCGCCGCAATGATCTTGAGGCGCCCTTCTCCTTCTTCGCAAGTGGCGGTAACGTCGTTTTTCATACCTGTTTCCTGCGGCCAAGCAATACCGACCCGTCGGTCAGCCAGTGTAGCACCGCGAGTGGGCAGGAGGCCATTTTTGGCAAGAAAACGTCACTGGCTTGCCTGTTTTGCTCGCCAAGGCCCTCGGCAGCTTGGGCGCCCGCGCCTTTTCTTGCTAGCATTGCATTGCGCCCCGGTAGCTCAGTGGATAGAGCAACCGCCTCCTAAGCGGTAGGTCAACCGTTCGATTCGGTTCCGGGGCACCAATAACCTTAGCAATCTATAGTATTTTTTAGACATCTTTATATTTCCGCCTCGCCGCCGTAACGCCCCCCATTATTGCCAAATATCGGGATAACCGCCTTGCGACGGTGATTACCACGCAAACAGTGCGCCATGAGATTTCCTATTTTCATCCCCCTATCTATGGGAAACCCGTGTGTGCAAATCAAGATGCCTTCCCAATCCAAGGCTCGAGATAGGCGCCTACATGGAATGAAGAACTGCGCCTGTTGCGCGCCGCGCGCAAAACCCCCGGCTGCTTTCCTTGGTGCGCTTTGCCGTCGAAACGGCCAGGCGGGCGGGCGAAATCCTGCAAACCAAGGGCACTACGGATCAGGAGACGGGCGAACGCCCTGTCCAGTACTCGGGTTTGCTGTGGAGTCATATCGACCTCAACAAACGCACAGTACCACGGCCGGAGACAAAAAACGGAAGCGCGCACGGTTCCACTGTCGTCGGTGGAAGTGGAAGTCTTGCGAGGCTTGCCGCGTTTCATGGATGGGCGGGTATTTGGACTACCTACGAGGCCATCCATTTGTCTTTCGCACGGGCCTGCCGCCGCGCCGATCTCGCAGATCTCCGATCCCGTTTTTACATGCTGGGCGTAAGAGGCTACATAGGCACAATCAAAGCTTGCAAGCACGAGGCCCCTGCAATGGCAATGCTGCGCCTACCACAACAACCAGGGGCTTTTGCCACCCTCCGGGATACTCCCCACCATCGCCACGAAAACGCCGCCTATTCCGCTCCCCCAGCAGAATGACCAGTCGTCGGGAGTGCTTTGCGACAAGCCTTCTGCACCCTGGCGAATCTCTCCTCCCTGCGCGTCGCCGATCATCACGTCACTGCGCCACCGCTTCCCGATGAGCGGTTACCAAAGACTCTCGCTCTATACTCGCGGCTCTCCAAGCATTGGCCGCAGCATTCTTTTTGCGATCCAAACTGGCACCACGGTCCAGACAGTGCAGGAGTTGGTCATCTTCCGGATCTTTACACATGGAACGTACGGCATCGCGTAAAACCGGGGACGTTCATACAAGCAGCACCTCGGTTTAGCCGATGGCGCCGAACTCGCCTGCCTCTAAGCGACCGGCTCCGCGGCGCCCGCCCGTCCGTAGACATCTTCAAAGCGGACGATGTCGTCTTCACCCAGATACGCACCACTCTGTACCTCGATGAGCACCAGATCGATAACTCCAGGGTTGCTCAAGCGATGGGTGGTTCCAGCCGGGATGAAGGTCGACTCGTTGGTCATGATGAGTCGGTTTTCCTTACCGACGGTTACCTCGGCGGTGCCGGAAACGACAATCCAATGCTCGCTGCGATGGTGATGCATTTGCAAAGAGAGGCGCTCCCCAGGTTTGACGACGATTCGCTTTATCTTGAAGTGGTGCCCCTCTTCCAGCACCGTGTAGCTACCCCAAGGGCGATGCACGGTTACATGGGTTTCGAGCAGGTGTTTGCTTTGTTTTTTGAGTCGGCTGACGATGCGCTTGACGTCCTGATCGCGTTCTTTACGGGCGATGAGCAGGGCGTCTGGGGTATCGACGACGAGGAGATCTTGCACTCCAAGGAGGGCGGTCAGGCGATGCGGACTATACACGATGCAGCCAGAGCTGTCCTCGATTATGGTATCGCCACCAATGATCCGGTTGTTGTCGCCATCGCAATCGAGCAGCTCGCCGTAGGAACGCCAGGCGCCAAGGTCATTCCAATGGAAACTGACGGGGATCACCGCCGTCTCTTCGGAGTGCTCCATGAGAGCGTAGTCGATGGAGAGGTCCGGCGCCAAGGCAAATGCGCTGCCGAGTTCCCAAGTGTCGCCATTGCGCTTGGCCTGCTGCCAAGAAACTAGGGCATTGTCATGAATTTCCGGGGCATGCTGACCGAGGCCACGCAACAGATCTTCGGCACGCATACAAAACATACCCGAGTTCCAATAATATTCGCCACTTGCGACATAGCGCTCGGCGGTGAGGGCATCGGGCTTCTCGACGAATCGGGCGACGCGATAGCCTCCCCCCGCCAAGGGCTCCCCTGCCCGAATATATCCGAAGCCGGTTTCGGGCTTGGTGGGGGTAATACCAAAGGTTACCAGGAAGCCGTCTGCGGCCATGGCTGCTGCGCGATCCACGGCCTCGGTGAAGGCAGTGGCGTCTGGAATCAAGTGATCACTGGGGAGGACGAGGAGCACAGCGTCGGGACCGATCTCCTGCTGCGCCCAGAGGGCAGCAACGGCCATTGCCGGCGCGGTATTACGGGCCTGGGATTCGAGCAGGTAATGCATGTTGGGCATCGACTGTTCGGAGTCCGCAGCCAAGCAGTCGCTATAGGCATCTCGGGTAAGAAAGTAGTAGTCGCGGTTGGTGACGGTGAGGAGGGGGGAACTACTGTGTAAGGCGGCAACGCGTTTCAGGGTTTTTTGAATCAGAGTTTCCCCATCGGGGAGGGGGATGAAGGGTTTGGGATGAGAACTGCGAGAAAGTGGCCAGAGCCTGCTGCCAGTACCGCCAGACAGTACTACAGGAACGATGCTGCGTTGCTCCGTCATGCTTGCTCTCCTGGGGCTTCTTGCTTTCGGCGTTGTGAGCACTTCTCGGGCTAGGCTATTATCCACCCAAGGCCAAGTCAACAATGTGTATGCGTCCACCACCTTTGGCACTGTGGTAGATGTTGGAGGAGGAAGGATAGCGGTGGTTTCTGTCCGAGTCGATGGTGTGGCCGTTCGGCG
>NZ_JAVRKK010000005.1:0-53699 GCF_031962545.1 Candidatus Igneacidithiobacillus taiwanensis | reverse complement strand
GGAACCACCCCTTCCCATCCCGAACAGGACCGTGAAACGCTGCAGCGCCTATGATAGTGGGGGGACTCCCCCCGCGAAAGTCGGTCACCGCCAGACTCCTACACCAAAATCCCCGCTTCCTTGGAAGCGGGGATTTTTTCTTGGTCTGCGCCCAAAAGACGCCCATAATGCGCGTATGCAAGCAGAGCAAGAGCAGATACGCGCAGCCCTCCTGGAAAGCGACCTCGAGGCCAAGCTGATGGCGGTGGGGGCTTTGCCTGTAGTGGTTGCCGCGCAAAACTGGGTTGCCCTGCCCACGCCCGATCTCCCTGGTCGGCCCGCGCATCTTCGCCTGGTAGCACCCCGGGATGTGCCGCGACGCCGCAACCTCGGCTCGCCGGCCGGTCGCTTTGCCCTTTTACATGCCTTGGCGCACATTGAATTCAACGCCATCAATCTCGCTCTCGATGCCGCCTGCGCCTTCCCTGGATTGCCCGACGCCTATTACGCCGATTGGCTGCAAGTAGCCAAAGAGGAGGCAGCGCATTTTGCGGCGTTGCGCGCGTTGTTGCGAGAGATGGGCGGTGATTATGGTGACCTACCGGCGCACGACGGTCTCTGGGAAATGGCGCTCGAAACAGCGGATGATCCGGTAAAGCGAATGGCACTCGTGCCGCGGGTGCTCGAGGCGCGTGGACTCGACGCTACACCGGGTATTCGTGCGCGTTTGCAGGCCCTTGGCGATCGTCAGGCCGACGCGGTCCTTGCGGTCATCGAGCGCGAGGAGGTGGGGCATGTGGCCGTCGGTTCCTACTGGTTTCGCTGGCTCTGCAACGAGCGTGGTCTAGACCCGGAGCAGCATTTTTTTGCGCTGCTCGATCGCCACTATCGCGGTCGCCCGGGTGGCGATTTTGCCGTTGCCGCCCGCTTGGCCGCGGGTTTTTCGGAGTGGGAACTGCAGACCTTGCGCGCGCGGGCGGCGGGAGAGGTGGCAAGTGGCTGATCTGGTGCTTGGCGTAGAGAGTTCTTGTGACGAGACCGGCCTCGCCTTTTACGAAAGGGGAGTCGGTCTGCGTGCCGAGGTGCTTTTTAGTCAAACGGAAATCCATGCGCCCTTTGGCGGGGTGGTTCCGGAACTGGCGGCACGCGATCATGTGCGACGCTTGCCTTTACTGTGGCGCGAACTGCAAACGCGTAGTGGCTTGGCGCGGGCGGATGCGGTGGCGGTTACTACCGGGCCGGGCTTGATTGGCGCTTTACTGGTCGGGGCGAGCTTTGCCCGCGCCCTGGCCTTTGCTTGGGGTGTGCCCCTAATTTCGGTGCATCACCTCGAGGGGCATCTGTTAGCGCCCTTGCTGGAGGGCGAGCTGCCTTTGCCTGCCGTCGCGCTACTGGTATCTGGTGGGCATAGCCAGCTGATTGCCATGCGTGCCTTGGGTGATTACCAATTGCTGGGCGACACCCTGGATGACGCTGCGGGTGAGGCCTTTGATAAGGCAGCAAAGATTTTGGGGCTACCCTATCCGGGTGGCCCGGCGCTTGCGGCCTTGGCAGACCAGGGCGATCCTCGGCGGTATCCCCTGCCGCGACCAATGCTGGATCGGCCGGGCCTGGATTTTAGCTTTAGTGGTCTGAAGACGGCCTTCCGATTACAGGCAGAGAAGTTGTTACCAGAGGATATGCAAAGCCGGGCGGATTTGGCCGCGAGTTTTCAGCTGGCATTGGTCGAGACTCTGGTGGAAAAGTGTCGGCGCGCCCTCGAACAGACAGGTTTCAAGCATCTCATCGTTGCCGGCGGGGTGAGCGCCAACCGTCTCTTGCGCGAGAGGTTACGGGAAAAATTGCATGGGGCGGTAGTCCATTTTCCGAGTATCCGCCACAGCACCGATAATGCCGCCATGATTGCCCTCGCCGGAGCCGTGCATTTGGCCGCCGCCGGCGACGCCTTGTCGCCCTGCCGGGTGCGTCCCCGTTGGTCTTTGGAGGAGTTATGAAGACATCACAGGAACCGCCGTTTTCTCTGGATGAACAGATTCAGGAGGCAGCCGAGCGCAATGCAGACTTTGCCGAGGGCTTGGATTGGCAGCAGACTGGGCATTTTGCCGAGGCTGTTCAGTTTTTTCGCAAGGCTCTCGAGCAAGAGCCGGAGCTGCCCCTGTTCTGGACTTTCTATGCTTGGGCCTTGGCGGCTTCCGGCGACGTGCACGGGGCGATCTCGGCCTCGCGCAAAGCCATCGCTCTCGATCCGGAATGGGGGGTGGCCTGGAATGATCTGGGGGAATATTTGATGGAGAGTGGGCGTGTCGAGGAGGCGCTCTTTCCCATTCGCCGAGCACTGCGCAGTCGCCACTTTGATCGCGCCCACTTGGCCTACATGAATCTGGCGCGTTATTACCTGCATCTTGGACAACTGCGTCGAGCTCGTCAGGCCGCCGAAGAGGCCCATAGACTGGTACCCATTTTTCATCCGGCCAAGGAATTGGCCGAGTGGATTCGTGAGCGCCAGGAGGCCTGGGGTATCGACGACTGAGGCGCTGGAGCGCAGTTGCTTTCCTTGGCTATACTGGCGCCGTCCCCCAGCACTGAGGATCCCGATGAGCACCGAACTGTGGTACACCGAACGCTACGAAGAACACGGCGCGGCCTTGAGTCTCAAGGTGCGGGAAGTCCTGCACCGGGAGCAGAGTCCGTATCAGACCATCGAGATTTTTGAAACCGAGCATTTCGGTACGCTGATGACCCTCGATGGTTTGGTCATGCTTACCGATCGTGACAACTTTCTCTACCACGAGATGATGACGCATCCGGCGCTGTTTACCCATCCCGACCCGAAGCGGGTGCTGATCATCGGTGGCGGCGATTGCGGTACCCTGCGCGAGGTGCTGCGGCATCCTACCGTGGAGCTGGCAGAGCAGGTGGAACTCGATGAGCGGGTTACGCGGGTGGCCGAGCGCTTCTTCCCGCTCCTGTGCGAGCGCAACGACGACGCGCGGGCGCGCTTTCATTTTCAGGATGGTATCGCCTGGGTGGAGCACGCCAAGGCGGGTAGCTATGATCTGATCATCGTCGATTCCACCGATCCGGTGGGTCCTGCGGCAGGTCTTTTTGCCGAGGAATTCTACGCCGCCTGTTGGCGGGCTTTGGGCGAGCAGGGGGTCTTGGTGGCGCAGTCGGAGTCGCCGCTTTTACACGCGAACCTCATCCGCCAATGCCAGCGTCGGATGCGTGGTGCCGGCTTTGACTCCGTAGACACCATCTACTTCCCGCAATTTGCCTATCCTTCGGGCTGGTGGAGTGCCACTTTGGCGCGTAAGGGCATCGCTCGCGACGCTTTCCGACGCGAGGACGCCGAGCAGATGTCGGGGCTGCAGTACTACCATGCCGAAATGCAGGCCGCTGCCATGGTGGCACCTGCTTTCCTTCTGCCTACCAGTTGAGGCCGAGAGCTGGCGCTGACGCTCTGGGAGGCAGGTTCAGGCCTCGCGCAGATCCTCAGCGCCGCTGTACTCGTAACGGAGGACGCCTTCTGGCACATCCGTTGCCTCCGGGAGCAGTTTGCGAAGTTCCGCGCCGGCAGTACCGACGATTTTGGCGTTCTTCTCCAGTTCGACTGCAATTTCTCGTGCCTCTTTCAAACTGAGCTCGAGAATGGCGCCGCTATCCGTTTCTGACACGATTTTCATGATGCCTTACCTCCGTCGAAAATTCCTTTGGGTTGCTGAAAGTGATCGTCAATCCGATAATTCTGCTCGGCCAATAAATAGGCCATATCGAGTGGGGCTGACGAAAACTGCTCGGCATTTTTGATGATCGGCTCAACAATCTTGTCGAGATCCTTTTTATCAAACTCGATGCGAATATTCTCGCTAGGAGAATCGATAAGCTTCATGGCTTTTTCCTCCATTCTGACTAATACTGTAGAAGTATAGTACAAGAACCCATCGATTGCCGGTGCGGGAAAAAAAACTGCAAGACAGCCTTGATTGCGTCCCGCTGGTGTGAGCGTAGGGCTTTTCCGGGCATGCGAACGAGCTTCTCGGGCTCAACCCAAGAGATCTGCTCCCAATCGATAGGTGTAAGCTACAGTTGCCGTAGGTAGAGCACCCCAAAATCAGGCATATTGCCTCCTCGGCTTGCTTGCCCAGGGCGTCCTGGGTGGCAACCAGCAGACGGTACCCGCAGTGCCGCTCCTCGCCATTGAGGAGAAAGATACGTTGACTGCCGTTGGTGAAACTACCGATGGTATCCTTATCGATGCGGGTGTTTGGACTGCAAATGGCACTGCATAGCTCAGTACTCTGCCATTATGGCCTTGGCGACGAGGTCGAATCCCAGGATGCCCGCTTTCCAATGCTCGGGACGGTCTGGCCAATCTGGGTCGCGCCACACCGCCTCCATCTGCTCCAGCCATTAACGAAAGGTACTTGGCATATTTAAATCCCGATGGTTCGGAGTTGAATCTGATATGGCAGCACCACCACGCGAAAGATGGGCTGCATCTCCCCCGTCTCCTAGCGGATGACCTGCATCACAATATGTAGACTAAGGTCCGCCCAGACGCGATCGGCCGTCCACACGGGTAGTTCTTTATCGATGGCCAGTGCTAGGCAGGCCCTATCTGCCAGCGACAGACCGTGGTCTCGCGTTTGGGGCCAAAGCTTGGCCGCGATCTCTGCCTGTCGTGGGGTGAAATCCGCAAACTGCACGCCAAGGGCGATGAATTCCTGCTGCATTCCGTCGACATCAACACCCTTTTGCAGCGCTTTCTGTACTACTTCCGACCAGTTGACCGTCGAGATACTGGCACCATCCAACACCGAGGATATCCTATCGCCTCCGGGTTCGTCGTGCAGAAACGCCAGCACCGCTGAAGCATCCAGGACGACACTCACGAGCCACCGCTTTCGCGCTGGGCTTCGGCTCGCCGTTCGGCGAGGAGTTCGTCCACGATGCGAATGCCCTTTGGGACACTCCGGAAGCGTTCACGTAGCCGTCGTTCCACGGTATCGCGCCGTTCCAACACAAGGCTTTCCCCAACTAGCCGAGCTACCAAGCGATCGCCGGGCTGTAGCCTCAATGCCTTGCGCAGCGCTGCCGGGATTACCACCCGACCCTGCGCGCCGATCTGTACCTGATTTTCACTGAATGCCATGATAGCACCTCAAAAACCACATCGTGAAAAGTATGGCACACCAAGCACGGATGTGCCATTTATGCGAAATGCAAGACTACCGGTTGACAGGCGCCAGGAGAAGATTGCATCTGGCGCTGCAACGCGACTGGAGATCGTTTGGATGCGAGGTTAGCGAATCGTGCAGGGGCAGTGATTCCACAGGGTAATGGCGGGGGTGCTGTGCTCCCAGCCCAAGCGCGAGATGCTGGCGGCATCGAGGTGCAGGTGATCACCAAATTCGAGACCGAGGCCGAGCCAACAGCAGGCTAGAGCACGCAGGATGTGTCCGTGGGCAAAGCAGAGGATGTGTTGATGGCCGGCGTCCTCCCAATCCTGCAACAATTGTTGGCAGCGCTGCTGAATATCCGCCCCGCTCTCGCCTTCGGGCGCACCACAGCGGAAAATCGTCCACTGCGGGTTTTCTTGATGGATTTCGGGGGTGGTCTTGCCCTCGTAGCGCCCATAGCGCCACTCGTGCAGGCCGGAGTGGGTTTGCGGATCGAAGCCGGCGAGGATGGCCGTATTCCGCGCCCGTCGCAGGGGGCTGGTATAAATGCCGTCGAAGTGATGCTCGCGATCGACAAAGTAGTGCCAGAGGGCCTTGGCCTGGGCACGTCCGGTCTCGGTAAGATCGATGTCGGTAACCGAGGTATGCTGGCCGCTTGCCGCCCAGGCGGTCATGCCATGGCGCACTAGGGTGATGGAGCCGATCTGCCGCTGGCTCATAGATCCCCCCAGTCCGGTTCGGCGAGGCGAAAGGGATCGTTATCGAGATACTGGTAGCGGCGCTCCCAGGGGCGGGGCGTGAGCTCTTCCCGGCTTTGTTTGACCGCCAAAACTTGGTGCAGGGCCGACCAATTGCGCCAAAAGCCGTAGGCGCAACCCGCCATATAAATGGCCCAGATACGAAAAGTTTTTTCGCCAACGAGGGCGATGGCTTCTTGCCGATGGGCCTCCAAACGCCGCACCCAGTGGATGAGGGTCTGGGCATAATGGGGACGGAGATTTTCGACGTCCAGCACCTCGAGATTGGCGCTACCCATATCGCGGACCACACGCCAGAGGTGCGGAATCTCGCCATCTGGGAAGACATAGCGGTCGATGAAATCGCTACCGGAGTGGTGTTTGCTTTCGTCGTCCGGGGTGGCGGCGGTAATGCCATGGTTCATGACCCAGCCACCCTCCTTGAGCACTCGTTGAATGACGTCGAAGTAGTCTGGAAGCTTGGCCCGCCCAACATGCTCGAACATCCCTACCGAACTGACCTTGTCGAAATGCTCGCGTTCAGGGATGTCGCGATAGTCTTGCAGGCGGATCTCGACGCGATCGGCAAGGCCTTCCCGCTCCATACGATCTTTAGCAAAGGCATATTGCTCTTCGCTGAGGGTGACGCCAACACCGCGAATTCCGTAGTGACGGGCCGCCCAGCTCAGCAGCCCACCCCAACCACAGCCGATATCGAGGAGGAGTTCGCCGGGCTGCAGGCGCAGCTTGCGGCAAATATGATCGAGTTTTTGCTCCTGGGCCGTGTCGATATCTTCTTCGCCGGTGCGGAAGTAGCCGCAGGAGTAGACCATATTCCGATCCAACCAAAGGCGATAGAAGTCGTTGGAAACATCATAGTGATAATGGATGGCTTCTTTGTCTTTGGCTTTGCTATGTAGCGCCTTACGGATGAGCCCACCCTTGGAGGATTTTTTGCGGGGGAAGGCATTGCTGAGTCCTTCGGCAACGGCAAGGATATCCTGGTAGCGACCCTCGAGGTCGAGTTCACCCTCCACATAGGCTTCGCCCAACACGTCCAGGGTACTGCCGGTGAGCAGACCGGTAATGATCCTTGCGGATTTGAGGTGCATGGTCACCAAGATATGTTCGGCGAAATCGTAGGAATGCCCATCCCAAAACACGACACGTAGAGGCAGGGCGTGGCCGTTGAGGCCTTTTTTGACGTGATCGAGAAAATTATTACGTAAGTCCCCTCGCTTCTCCTTGGGCAAGTCTGCAAAATAGTCGGAACTTAGAACGTTTGCGCAATACTCACTCTTTCAGTATAGAGCCCATTCATTTTTTTCATTCGGCGTTGTCTCGATGCCCCGCGGACCCAGCGCCCTCGAGCGAGGTGCGCTGAGCCGCCTCACGCACGCTGTGGGCGGGATGCTCGCGCAGCAACTCCAGCGCTTTTGCCTTGTCTGCCCCATCGGGCAGCTGACGCAGGGCATCCACTACCGCCAGTCCTTGTACGACGTCGACGTCCGACTGCAGCGCGCATTGGGCAAGGGGTAGAGCGGCCTCACTGCGCCCCTGGTGCTGCAGGCTGAGGATGGCGCCCATACGCACCTCGGGGTGCGGATTGCGTAAGGCCCAAAGCAGGCGGTCGAAATAGGGGGTGTTGCGCTCCCAGCTCTCGATATTCCTCCCGCAGGCGGGGCAAACTTCCGCGCCGATCGGAATTTCGGCGTAGCAGAGCGGGCAGTAGTGGTGGTTCACTAGCAGCCGCACTCCGCTTCCCAGCGCAGGATATGGTTGGCGGGCACCAACTCCTGCAGGTGCGGCATGACCGCATCTACGGTCTCGGGTTCGTCGAAGAACTCCAGCACCAAGGGCAAATGCACGTTCAGGCGGAGAATATCGTCGGCATGAACGGTTCCTTTGCTGCCAAAACCGGCAATACCGCGAAAGGCCGTAACCCCGTGTACCTTGTATTGATCGTGCAGCATGCGGAAGATTTCTTCCATGAGATTGTGGCCATCGTGTTTGTCGCCTTCCTTGATATACACCCGTACTACGGAAACGGTCGTCATGTTTCACCTCTCAAATGCTGCGCGATATCCAGGCACCGGCAAAGGCCGCTGCTACACAAAGAAACAGGGAAGAAAACATATATAAAAGAGCCTTGGCAGGCTCGCCATTTTCAAATAACACCAAGGTTTCCAGAGAGAAGGTGGAAAAAGTAGTATAGGCGCCGAGGCCGCCGGTGAGCATTCCCGTGCGCAGTTCTGGCATCAGGGAAATACGCTCCAGGGTCTCAAAAAAAAGAAAGCCCATGAGAAAGCAACCAAGCACATTGATGCTCAGGGTTGCCCACGGAAAATTGCGGCCAAATACCGTTTGCACCAACAGAGACTGGCCATAGCGGGCCCAGGCGCCGAGCACGGCGAAGAGCGCTATGAAGCCGAAAGTGGCAAACATCCGTTACTCTCCTTATCCAATAAAGAAAACACTCGCAAACAGCAATAGTAATACAATCCCGATATAGGCCAAGTAGGCATTGAGGGAGCCATTTTGTAGCACAAGACCGATACGGTCTGCCGAAATTTGGATCAGGCGCACACTGGGGCGAAAGAGCCAAGGGCCAAAAAAGGGGGCCTCACTATAGTTGAAATGTAGCTCGCGAACGAAATACTCGCGTTCCTGATAGGCGCGCTGTACTTGATTTTTGGGGCGATAGACGAAGCTATAAAAGACCCGCAAGGCATTGGAAAAAGCCAGCGCGGTGACCGCATTGTCGGCGGGAACCTGACGCAAACCGTGGGCCCAGACCGGTACCGTTCGGCACCCTTGCTGCCGATGGCTCCAAGCCAAAAGGCCCAGAGGCAGCAGGGCGAGAAGCAGACCGACCAGCAAGAGCAGTGGCGGCGAGATGAAGGCAAAGTGAAAATGCAGGGGGACGAGGAAGGCGCCGCGGGTCATCGCGCGCACCGCCGCTGGATCTGCCGGCCAGCTGGCAAAGTGCAGCCAGTGCAGGGTCCAAGGCAGAGCAACCGCATAGAAGAGGACCAGCAGACCGAGGAAGAGCACCGCCCAGCTCCCCTGCGGCCGTTTCTGCATCTTTTCCGTTCTTCCGCCAAGCAGACCAATGCCAAAGACCTTGATCATGGTTGCCAGGGCGATGGCCGCCGTCAGCGCCAATCCTGCCCCGCCCAGGGCGAGGGCAAGTCGGGCTGCCGTATTCTGCAAATGGAAATCCTGGAAAACGGTCTGGAAAAGATACCATTCGCTGGCAAATCCTGCGGTTGGCGGCATTGCCGCCAGGCTCATTGCCCCCAGCGCCGCCCCCAGGCCCAGGGTCCAGGGGGCCAAGGCCAGGAGCCGACTTTGCGCAATGCGATAGTCGCTTTGAACATCGGCAGCGCGATCCGCCGCCAACATCATGCTACCCTTGGCAAGGCTGTGGCCACCCAGGTGGATCAGACCGACGGTCCAGGCCAGGGTAGAGAGGTCGACAAAGCCTTCGGCACGAAAGAGGGAGGCGGCACCGAGGGCGACTATTGCCAAATTGGCATTTTCCGCGGTCGAGAAGGAAAGGAGACGGCGCCAGTTGTTCTGCTGAAAGGCATAGAGGATGGCAAGGATGGCGGAAACGCTCCCGACAGCGACGAGGAGGATGCCGGTGCTGGTGGCGGCAGACACGGGCAACCAAGCGAGTAGGCTGCGTCCCAGGGCAAAGTAGGCAACGTTGAGGACGATGCCGGAGAGTATGGCTCCCGAGGCACCGGTACCGCTGCCATACGCGCCAGGGTACCACTCATAAAAGGGCAGGACCCCGAGCTTGGCGCCAAAACCGATCAAAAAGAGCACGGCAATGCCAAAGGCGCTGCCACCATACGCTGCCCAACTCTGCGGCCAGGCAGAGAATTGGGTGTTGCCCCCGCCCAGCAGCAGAAGGCAAAGCAGCAGGGCCACGGCACCGATCTCAAGGAGGGCGAGCATATAGAGATTGGACTGGCCGGAGCGTTCGGTCGGAGCCGCGCCGTCGGCGAGAAGGAGGATTGCGCCGCCAAAACTCAAGAATTCCCAGGCGATGAGAAAGGCGATTCCCTCCTGCAGACCGGCCACCCCGAGGCTGCCGAGGAGGGCGACGGCGGCACCGGCATACCAGAGACCGGGACGACGGGCGCGACAGGGCGAAAGAAAGGCGGCGAGGGCGGCCAGTGCCCCCCAGAACAAAACCCAAGCGGCGGCGGCTTGCAGATGCCAGGATACCTGCTCGGCGCTCAGCGACCACAGGACGGCGGTCGCGTGAGTCTCTGGTACGGCCAGGAAGCAGCCCGCGAGGACGGCCAAGGTGCCTGCCACCAGACTCAGGCGGGCGAGTCCGCCTAGGCGCAGAAGACCCAGGGGAATGGTGAGAAGTAGGAAAACTACGGCGACGGCAAAACTAGTCAACATAGCGACCTCCTTGCACTCGCTGCGGCTGCCGCGCGAGCAAAAGCAGCAGCGCATGGATGAGGGCAGCGGGGTTGGGCGGGCAACCCGGCAGCCAGACATCCACGGGCAAAAGGCCGTCCAGCCCGGTACCGCCAGCATAGCCGGCGTCCATCGGCGCCCCAGAGACCGCACAGGTCCCGACGGCGAGCACCAGACGTGGTTCGGGCATCGCCTCCCAGGTAGCCAGTAGGGGATCGCGCATGGTCGTGGTCACCGGCCCGGTTACCAGGAGCAGATCGGCAAAGCGCGGCGAAGGGGTAAAGAAAATGCCAAGGCGGTGGAGATTGTAAAAGGGATTGTCAAGGGCAGCGATTTCCGACTCGCAGCCGTTGCAAGAGCCGGCATCGACATGCTTGATATGCAGGCTACGCCGCAGACTCTGGGCGATTTTTTGCTGTAGCATCCGACCGTCCTCACTTTCGACGGCCGCCTGCCATTGCAGATCCTCGCGCCGACGAACGGCAAAAGCCCAGTCTCCCGAACTTTGCAGGGCACCCTCGGGGCAGCTCTCCACACAACTCTGGCAGACGATGCAGCGAGCATAATCGATGACGATGTTTTCTCCCCGCCGTTGGATGGCTTGGGTGGGGCAGCTCTCGGCGCAGCGTTGACAGTCATTTTGACAGGCCTCGGGCTGCCAGCGCGGCATACCGAGTACCCCTTCTTGCCCATCCGGGCCGCGCGCAGGCCATTGGGTACTCGCTCGCCCTGCCTTGATTCCTGCCCAGGTCCAAAATGGCATCTCGTCCCCCTCTAGCGATCGCAACCGGCTATGGTCAAGCCAAAGCTGGCCTCATTGATGGCGTAGTCCATCATGTTGGTGTCGTGTACCGTCAGGGGAAAGACCCGCCAGTTGGAAAACGAGGGCGATTTGATCTTTACCCGCTGTAGTCGTCCGTCGCGAATCCGTACGGCATAGAGCAAGGAGCCGCGCGGTGACTCCGTCCAACCAAGCCCCGCCTGTTCACCGACGGGTACGGTAAACTCGGTGCGGATCGGTCCCGCTTTGAGCCGTCCCGCCGCCTGCACGATCAGGGCGAAGGCCTCGCGCAGGGACTCGGCACGCACCTCGGCGCGAGCCATGGCATCGCCTTTTTCGCGCACCGGTACGTTGAATCGGAGCTTGCCGTAGGCCGCGTACGGATGATCCCGGCGCAGATCCCGATCGAGGCCGGAAGCGCGGGCGACGGGGCCGGTGGCACCCTGGTCGAAGGCGGCCTGCCGGGGTAATACCCCGGTTCCCATCAGGCGATCGAGATGGCTGGCGGTGCTGTGCAGCGCCTGCAGGTAGGCATCGGCCTCGTAGATGAGCGGTTCGAGTTCGCGTCCCAAATGTTCTGCAGCAATATCCCGGCGCAATCCGCCCACACAGAGCAGGCTACGGAGGAAGCGGGAGCCGCTGAGACGTCCGTTCAGCTGCTTTACGCGCTCCTCAAGGAGCAGCCCCTCGGCCGATGCCACCTTCAGGGTAGTGGTCTTGGCCAGGAGTCCGAAGTAGTGAAAATGATTGTAGAGGCGCTCGAGCTCCGCGAGGATCACCCGCAGCAACTGCGCTCGGGTGGGGACCTCGATGCCCCAGGCAGCCTCGACCGCCTGACAATAGGCGAGGGCATGGCAAACACTGCCCACCCCTGAAACGCGCTCGGCGAGGAAGACGGCCTGCTCCGGGCGCAGCCCGACAAAGCGTTTTTCCAAGCCGCGATGCTTGTAGAAGAGCCGCGGATGATAATGAAGGATGGCCTCACCGATATAGGAGAAGTGAAACTCCCCGGTCTCGACGAAGTCGGCGCGCACCGGCCCCCAATAGAGATCCTGCACTTGATCGTTGCGCAGCTCCGGCATGGTGGGGGGCGCATAGGCGCCGTGCATTTGGCCGCTCTCGGCTTCGGGCCCCAGGGGTGGGGAATCGATTCGGTAGCCCTCGTGAATCACCAAGGGATAGGGCTCGGGATGATCCGTGAACGTTACCCCGCCCAGCTCCTGCATCTCCCGCTCGTACCAGCCAAGCAGCGGTACGCTGCGGGCCAGGGAGGGCAGCTGCCGGTGTCCGCGCAGTTCGAGCAGGAGAAATTGACGATTGCCGGGGCGGCTCAACAGGTAGCGTAGCACGCAGAGATCATCCTCCCAGTCGTGCCAGGCGCAGAGGAAGCGCATGCCCTGGGTCAGGCAGTCTTGGGCCGTCGTTTCGAGTGCGGCGGGCTCTACCTGGCGGATTTCTGCCGCTGGAGCAAAGAGTGCCGGGCTCATGGGGCTACCCGAAAGGCGGCGACAAAGAAGGTCCACAGGCCGTTGGGCCACCAAAGACCCAAAACGAGAATGGGAACGAAGGCCAAGAGCATAGGTAAGATGTTCCATGCCGAAAGTCGGAGGCTGGGCGTGGCGCCAGGTTCCGGCTCTGGGCCCCAGATCATCCGTCGAAAATGGTTCAGAAAAGCGGTAAAGATGAGGATTAGCAATGCCGCCATAACCCAAACCGCCCACGGGTTTGCGCTCAGGATGCCGCCGCGGAGGATGGTCAGCTCCGACAAGAAGAGGCCGAAGGGCGGCGCGCCGGTAATGGCGACGGCGCCAAGCAGCCAGATACCCCCGGAGAAGGGATAATAGCGCAACACCCGGCGCATCTGGCTCATGAATTTCGTTCCGTAGGCGCGCATCATGTTACCGGCACCAAAGAACATCAACGACTTGGTGAGGGAGTGATTGAGCATATGGTAGAGGGCTCCGGCAAAGGCTAGGGGCCCGCCAAAGCCAAAACCGATGGCCAGCACCCCCATATGCTCTAAAGAAGAATAGGCAAGCATACGCTTGGCGCCATCCTGGCGGACGATGAAAAGCCCGGCAACAGCCAGGGAAAATACCCCGAGCACCAATAAGGCGGTATGACCAATGCCGCCGTAGCCGCCGGCATCGACAATGGCCAAAAACCGGTAGATGCCCAATAGCGCGATGTTGAGCAAGGCGCCGGAGAGCATGGCCGAGGCCGGTGCTGGACCCTCGCTGTGGGCATCGGGCAGCCAGGTATGCATGGGCGCAAGGCCAACTTTTGTGCCAAAGCCCACCAAGGTCAACAAAAAGGAGAAGAAGAGCAGCGTTTCTGGAACCTTGGGAGCCGTGGCGCGGAGATTTGCCCAGGTGAGGGCGTAAGTCGGCCCAAGGCTAAAGGTGCCGCCCCAGTAAAAGAGGATGATGCCGAGGAGGGCGAGAGCGAGGCCCGCCGAGACCACGATGAGATATTTCCAGGCCGCCTCGATGCATTCCGCCTCGCGTTCGAAGCCGACCAGGAAGGCGCTGACGATGGTGGTGAAATCGATGGCAATCCAGAAAATACCGGGATTGTTCATCAGGGGTGCAACGAGCATGGTGAGGGCAAAGCCCGCCTGCAAGGCATAGAACTTATGCAGGCGCGGCTCTTCCTCGGGCAGCAGCCGCATATAGCCGATGGCGTAAATGGAGGCGAGGAGGTACACCACCCCCACACAAAAGAGCACCCAAGCCCCAAGCGGGGTGAGGAGGAGATATTGACTGCCACCCACCCAGGCCGCATCGGGGGCGGCGACGAGGATTGCGAGGGTCAGCGCAAAGACGATGAAGGCGCTCAGCAAATTGAGAAACTCTCCCCAACGCGGGCGCCGAATCGCCAGTATGGCGACGATGGCCGCGCTGGGCACCGTCCAGAGGGCGGCGATCAGGGCATCAAAGTTGACCATGGCTCAGCCCACCAATTTTTGCAGCCCGCGGCTGCTGGTGGTGCCGGCATGACTTTGCAGATAGCGCACCAGCATCCCAAAGGCCATGACGATGGTTACCAGATCAAAAATGATCACCAGTTCGAGCAAGGCCGGCATGCCCGGTACGATGATCTGAGAGCCCAAGAAGATGCCATTCTCGATCACCAAAAGGCCGAGGATATGGCTGATCGCCTCGGAGCGCAGGATCATCATCAAAAAGCCAATCAGCTTGAGGCTGAACATGCAGGTGAGGGCAAGCACGGCAATGTTGTCGACCAAGTTCAGGGCAATGCCCAGCCGCCGGGCGACTTCATAGGAAAAGATCACCATGACCGCCCCCAAGAGCATGCTCGACGAGGGCTTGAGCAGAGGGGTGAATTCTCGGCTGATGTTGAGGCGCCGCACCAAGCGCAGCACCAGGTAGGGCAGCAGGGTACCGCGAAAGAGGGCGGAAAGGGCGGCAATGAGGTAGAGCTCGGGGTAGTGCCCGTAAAAGCCGATGGCGGCGGAAATGGCGGCAATGACCCAGGACTCGGCGGCAAAGGCATAGACATGATTTTTCAACCAGTGGGAGCCCAGCATTACAAACGAGAGCACCAAGGCAAGAATGGCGAGCAGGCTGAACAGGGAGCTGGCCAAGGGGTCGAGATGGAAGATCAGCATGGCCGGCTCCTACAGTTGATCTGCCACGATGGCGAGTACGGCAAAGAGAAAAGAAAGCGCCAGAGGCTCTTGATAGCGATAGAATCGCAGACGCGATTGCATCGTATCGACCACTACCATGAAGAGTCCAAGCAGCCCGTATTTGCCCAGAATGATAAGCAAGGCGAGCACTACCGAGCCAAAATTGCCACGCACCGAAAGTCCCCAAGGAAACAGAAATACATTGAGAAAGATGGTGTAGAGAATGAACTGTTTCATCCAACTCGCCCATTTGAGTAAGGCGAGCAGCGGCCCCGAGTACTCCAGGATTCTCGCCTCGTCGATCATGTAGATTTCGTAGGGGATCGTAGAATGGATTGGCAGGCGGTCGGTCTCCACGGTCAGCAGAATGAGAAAGGCAAAAATCAAAAAAATATGCGACGGACTCCAGTAGGCTACGGAATTTTGCGCCAGAAGGTGGTTGGCGACGAAGGGCAGCATGGAGTGGTCGAGAAAAGTGATGCCAACAAAGACCAAAATCAGGGTTGGCTCAGCGAGAATGCCAAGCATGACCGCCCGGCTCGAGCCCAAGCCGCCGAAGGGCTGGCCGGTATCCAACCCGGCGAGGAGGATGAAAAAACTGCCCAGGGTGAGGATCAGTCCGCCACCGAGGATATCGCCCATGTCCGAAAGCGGCAGCGGGTAGTTGGTCAGGACCGGGATGAGCATGGGCACGATCATCATCGCCACAAAGGCCAGCACCGGTGCAGCAAAAAACACCCAGGTTGCCGTCTCCGGCACCAACTGTGTCTTGTGGAAGAGTTTCCAGAGATCCCGGTAGGGCTGGAAGATGGAAGGCCCCTGGCCGCGCTGGACCTTTTCTTCCATCTTGACGATGAATCCATGCAAGAGCGGGGCAAGGAGCAGGACCGTAAGAACCTGAGCAACTTGCAGCACGATTTGTTGCAGCATACCTCCCCCTTGTTTCGGATAAAAACAATCTACCTCCCGTTTTGCGGGACCGGTAGAAGTCATTAGCCACAGGGGGCGGTTCCAGGCGGACTTCATCGCCTTTTTTTATAGGTTAGGCAAGGGGGTGTGCTTTGTCAATTGCAACGCTTGCGCCGCCAAGCCAGATTCGGCCGCACGCTAAGCTATAAGCTTTGCTAATCGCGCCAGCGACGCTTCGGCTAGAAGGCCCAGTGGCCGGAAACAAAAAAGGCGGACTGCAGAAATAGCGCTACGACACTGGTGCCAAGCAAGAGGCGTCCCCACAAGGGGCGCCACGGGAGCAAGCGCCCAGCGAGCAGGAAGACTGGCAGATTCAGGTAGAGCAAGCGATAGGTGGAAACAGGTCCCTGCGAGGCCCCCTGAAACCACAAATAGGCGGCAATCAAGACCAGAGAAATCCAGGTCCAGGCCCACTCGCGTCGCCAAAGAAAGGTGAGCAGGGCAAGTAAGTTGGCCCCCAAACAGAAGGCATTGAAAAAAAAGTACACCGAGCGTGCCGGATTGAGGAGGGTGTTCTCGCCCTGCAAGGCCTGCCACAGCGGGGTGAAGTCGCCGCCGTAAAAGGGATACAACTGCAGAATGTTCAAGAGTTTCTCGCCCGCGCTCAGCTCTCCCAAATACGAGGCATGGCCCTCGATGAAGGCGAGGGGGGTATGAAAGGCCACTGCTTGGTAGACGATGAATGCTATAAGCCCGCTACAAGCAAGCAAGCCGCGCAGCAAGGAGGGCAAGAGACTGCGCCAATGGCGCGCGTGCCAAGCCTGTGCAGCGAGGATCACCCAGAGGGCGAAGGCAAAAAAGACCGAGAGAGGGCCGCAGGCGCTCCCGAGGCCCAGCCAGAATGCCGAGAGATATGACTGTTGCCGGTGCCAAGCGAGGAGGGCGAGGAGAGCGAACACATTGATCAGCCCCGTTGGATAGACGCTTGCAAAAAAGAAAGCGCCCGGATAGAGGGCATAGAACCAAGTAGCCGCTGCCGCTTGCGAGGTGTCGAGATGGTCTTCGGCAAAGCGATGGAAGAGAACGAGTGACAACACACCGCTACCCGCGGCCAGGCAAATTCCCAGAGGCGCGAGGGCAAACGGTAGGATTTTGCCGACGAGCGCGAGCAGGAGGGGGTAGAGGGGGAAAAAGATGATGTTTTGCCCAGCCGGAGAATCTGGTTGATAGCTGTAACCGTTTTGGGCAATGTCGAGGTACCACTTGGCATCCCAGTTTACCAGAGTGTCTGCAAGGGTGCCGGAGATGGGATCCAGACCACGGCCAAAAAAATAGTAGCCGCAAAAAATTCCAAACCAAATCACAAAGGCCGCGCCCAGCCCAACGGGCAGCAGCGGCCTCGGCCAACGGTCCATAACTGGAATTCTCATACGGAAAAAAACAACGGCAACAACAGCCACCCCAAAGCGAGTAGGAGTATACCGGCGGCAGCATACAGGCGTAGCCCAGGGCTTTGCCAGAGGGCGAGACTGCGTTGTTCCGGTGGATGGCGCCAGAGGCTCGGCAAGTAGTAGGCAAAGGAGAGAGCGCTACCAAGCAGGACGAGGATGGCGAGCCCCCAGCGCCGCGCTTCGACATCCGCCACCAGGACCCCGAGCTTGACAAAAAAGCCCAGAGTGGGCGGCATTCCCGCCAGGGAGAAAAGACTCACGACAAGGAGGCCCGCAGCCAGCGGGGCTTGCTGGCGTAGATGGCGCCAGGGCAGTCCCTGCGTATCTTCGGGGAGGCTCAGTAGAGCACCGAAAGCGCCGAGATGCATCAGCCCGTAGACCAGAGCATAGAAAGTGGCAACGATGAGCCCCAGGGGGCCGGCCGCCAAAGCGGCGAGAAAATAGCCGGCATGGGCAACGGCGGAATAGCCCAACATCCGCCGTGGCGTTGCGCTGCGCCAAGCGAGGAGGTTGCCGACGATGATGCTGAAAGCGGCGAGGACGAGATAAGGCAGCAGCCAAGCCCCGGAAACCCCGGCAAGATTGATCAGCAACCCCATGATGGCCACCTTAGCCACTGCCCCCAAATAGAGCAGGGCAGGGACTGGCGCTCCCGCATAGATGTCTGCGACCCAGGCGTGAAAGGGCGCTACCCCCAACTCGAATCCCAGGGCGGCCAGGAGCAAAAGAAAGCCCAGACGGGCGGCAAAGGTGCCTTCCAAGGGGCCAAGGGGCGGATTCAGGGCGAGGTCGCCATTGCCGAGGTAAATCAAAGCGATACCGAGGCCGAAAAAGGCCGAAGCGAGGGCGGCGAGGAGGGCATATTTCATTGCCGCTTCGAGGCTGTGCCGCGCGCTGCCAGGCCAAGCAAAAAGAGCAAAGAAGGGCAGCACCTGTAATTCCAGGCCAACGAAAATGCCCAGGAGCTCGTCGCTGCCCACCAACAGCAAGGCACCGAGCAGCACACTCAGGCAGAGGCCGGTAAATGCCCCGGGTAGGCGCCGCAGCAAGGGGTGGCGGGCTAAGACCAAGAAAACGGCGGCGCTGGCCAGGCCGAGATAGCTGCCGAGAATGCTGGCGCTGCTGTCCCAATAGAATCCCGCCCCCAGTTGCAGGCGGGCATGTAGTACCAAGGCGGTGGCGGCGAGGCTGGCTAGCGCCCCCCAATAAGGAGCGAGTCGCCCGAGTGCGGGGTGCAGGTCCAGGAAAAAGGCCAAGAGGGCGGCGAGGGCGACGGCAATGGGGGCCCACAGGGTGTGGTCAAGCGCCATGCGCGCCTCCTAGCACCAGCGGGGCATGCACCGGTAATAGTTGGGTAAAGTCGGCAAGCAGGCTCTGACTATGCAGCCCGAGATACAGGCTGGTGACGGCCAGGAGTAGAAAAATCCAGTATTCATGGCGATCGAGGTCGGCAATCGCTAGCGGCAGACGTGGGTTCAGATGACCGAGCATGCTGCGCTCGTAGGCGCGCAAAAAAACCACGAGATTGATGATCATGCCTAGGGTGGCGATGCCGGCCCAGAGGGGAGAAACCTGAAAACTACCGAGCAGGGTAAGAAATTCCCCCGGAAAATTGCCCAGGCCCGGCAGACCCAAGGCCATCAGAAAAAAGAAGAGGGTCCAGGCACCCAGGCGCGGTAGGGGACGAAAAAGTCCACCGAGCTCCTCCCAGTTGCTTGCCAGCCCGCGGGCGGCGAGCATCGCCAGCAGGGCAAAGAGGCCACCGGCAAGAATGGCATGGGCGATGCTCAAGAAGAGCGCCCCACTCCAGGCCTGTTCCTGCAGCGCAAAGAGCCCGAGGGCAACGAGATTCATGTGGCTGACGCTGCTGTAGGCGATGGTCTCCCGCAGATCGCTGGTGCTCAGGGCGAGAAAGGCGCCATACAGGGTGCCGATACTAGCGAGGACGATGCCATCGGGTCGAAAGAGCAGGGCGCCCCCGGGCAGCAGCGGCACCGCCCAGTGGCAGAGGCCGTAGACCCCCGCCAATACCGTTGCACCAGAAAGAAAGAGCGCCGCCGCCGGCGCGCTCTGCACATAGGCGGCGCGCGCCCAGCCATGCAGCGGAAACAGGGGAAGCTTTACCCCGAGCCCCGCCACCATAGCCAAAAAGAGCAGCCATTGTGTGGGTGCGGCCAGGGTGCTACCGGTCAGATGCAACCACGAGAAATCATAAAAACCGGTGCGGCTGCCGCTATCCAGGTACACCGGCAAGACGGCCAGCAGCAGGAAGAGCGAAGTCGTTACGGTATAGAGCAAAAAGGTAAGGGCGGCACGGCGGTCTTGGGCGCCGCTACGCAGAATGAGCCAGGCAGCCGCTACCGCGACGATCTCATAAAACCCATAGAAGCTCAGAAAATTGTTCGCAAAAAAGGTGCCCATCAAGGCGCCTTGCAGTACCGCCAGGATCCGCGCCAGATGCAGATCATTGTTCTGACGCCGCTCCAGGCTGAGGGAAAGGGGAAGCAGCAGCGCCGTCGTCAGGGCAAAGAGGTTGGCCAGCGGGCTGCTCTGCAAATCCCAGAGATCGCCGAGTAGGGGTAGATGGATGGCGGCGATGACAGAGGCATTACCGGCGAGCAGCGGCAGACAGAGGAGGATCTCTGCCAGGGCCGCGGCCATGCTCAAGGCCCAGGCCGCCCGCCCGGCCAGACTGAGCCCGAGGGCAACGGCCCAAGGCAGCAGGATGAGCAGAGAGACGATCATGCCGGCCAAGTCCAGATCAGGAGCAGGAGAAGGAAGAGGCCAAGAACCATGCCAAGGGCATAGCTACTGACCAGACCATTCTCCCCCCGCGCCAACCCGTTGGCGGAGAGACCGAGAACATCGCGGAGCCCCCCCTGCGCCAAGCCCTGAATCCCAATCTCCTCGACGCCACGACGCAGAAATCTGCCCAGGGCATAAAAAGGTGCCGGAAAGAGACGCAGAAAGGCGGCATCGATACCCCACCCCGTGGCCAAAAAGCGCCAGCGGCTAAAGCCCCGACCGGCGCGCTCGCGCTTCGCCGCCCAGTAGCCGATACCGATACCGAGGAAGGTGACGGAGGCGCCGGCCAGGGTCAGCAAGAGACCCTCGAGACCCAGCGGGCGCGGCGGCAGGCCCAGTTCTGGCGCCAGCCAAGGCACCCAGAGATGTGGTCCAGGCCAGCCTGGCGGAAATTGCAGCCAGCCGATGCCGATACTCGCCGCCGCCAAAATCGCCAGGGGGAGCTTCATGCCCCAACCCATCTGGTAGGGGCGCTCGAGCTCCACCGGCTTGCCCTCGAAGATCATGAAATACAAACGAAAAGCGTAGGCCGCCGTCAGCAGCGCGCCGGCCAGGGCGAGGGCGTAGGGAAGGCCGCCACCGGCAACCAGGAAACTGGCGTCGATGATGGCATCTTTGCTGTAAAAGGCTGCCGAAACCAACGGTACCGCCGCCAGGCAGAAGATGCCGGCAAGAAAGGTCCAGCGCAGAAAAGGCTGACGGCTTTTGAGACCACCCATGTGGCGGATGTCGTGGTCATCGGCATAGATCAACAGGATGCTGCCGGAGCCCAGAAAGAGCAGAGCCTTGAAGCAGCCATGCACGAGCAGGTGAAAAAGCCCGAGGCTGGGCGCACCGATGCCGACGGCAAGAAACATGTAGCCCAGTTGACTGATGGTGGAATAGGCAAGCACGCGCTTGACATCGACTTGGGCAAGGGCGCAGGAGGCGGCATAGAAGGCGGTCCAGGCACCGAGGAGGGCGATGAGTTCGAGCATGCCGGGTACGGCGGCAAAAAGCCCCTGTAGACGAATACAGAGATAGACCCCGGCAGTGACCATGGTAGCGGCATGGATCAGGGCCGAAACCGTACTCGGCCCGGCCATGGAGTCGGGTAGCCACACATGGAAGGGAAATTGTGCCGACTTGGCATAGGCACCGATGAGGATGAGCAGGCTCGCTGCGGGCAGGAGAACCGGCGCCGGGCTTGCTTGCAGCAGCGGCAGCAACTGCGGGATGCTCAGGGTATGGTAGCGGGCAAAGAGCAGAAAGATGCCCAGCAGCAGAGCGGTATCGCCAATACGGGTAACGACAAAGGCCTTGCGCCCCGCCCAGGCGTTGCCCGGCTCCCGGTACCAGTGGGAAATCAGGGCATACGAACAAAGCCCCACGGTCTCCCAGCCGAGATAGAGCAGTAGCAGATTGTTGGCGAGCACAAGAACGAGCATCCCCGCCACAAAGAGATTGAGATAGAAATAATAGCGTCGCTCCCCGTAATCCCCGCGCAAATACTGCTGGGAAAAGAGATGAATGAGAAAGCCGACGAAGCTCGCGATGCTGACCATGACCAGGCTGACATCGTCGAGGCGTAGGCTGATGTCGATGTGCAAATCCCCTACCGCCATCCACGTCCAGAGATGCTCGACGATGGCGGGTTGGGTGCCCCGGAGCCAGAAGGCGAGGACGAGGAGGGAGGCGAACAAGGGCATGGTGGCGGCCAAGCGCCCGCACCAGCGCGGCCCGAGCTGTTCGCCAAAGAGGGCGTTGAGGAGGGCGCCGAGGAGCGGAAAGCCCGGCACCAAGAAGAGCCACTCAGCCATCCTGCGCCTCCCGCTCCCGCAGCAAACGCAAGCCATCGACCTCGAGCGTGCCAAGTTCGCGCTTGACCCGCAGCAGCAGCGCCAAACTCGGTGCCAGGGCAGCCCCGCTCAAGGCCATGAGGAAGAGGGCGAGGACCTGCCCGCTTGGCGAATGCCAGCGTACCGCCCCCGCCAATGCCACCACCAGGGCGGCATTGAAGAGTAGTTCTGCGCCGAGGAGCCAGACGATCAGGCTGCGGCGCAATAGAATGAGGGCGAGGCCGGCAAAAAAGAGTAGCGTGGCAGCGGCCAGCGCGATCTCAATCATGCTTGTCCTCCCCGGCATGCAAAACCAGCACCGCCGCAATCACCACAAAGAGCAGGACGGCCACCGCCTCGCTCCACCAGAGGGAGGGGCCGAAGAGGGCATGACCCAGGCGTGCCGGGGTAATGGCCTGGATCGGCTCGTCGATGACCGGCACTTGCCAGAGCAAGGCGGCCAGCGCCAGGGCCAAGGCCAGCAGTACCAGGGCAGCCCAGGGCCAGCCATGCCGCCATCTCCGCTTGGCGCTTGCCGCCCGCGCCTCGGGGCCGAGGAGCATGAGGGCAAAAAGAAAGAGCACGAGGATGGCGCCGAGATAGAGGAGGATTTCCATGGCTGCCAAAAACGGCGCGCCGAGTAGATAGAATAGGATGGCGAGGACGCCCAGGGCGGCCGCCACGGCAACGACGGCATGGAGGGTATCGCGCAAGAGCAGAACGCCGAGGAGCAAGCCGGCGAGCAGAACGAGGAGCAGCAGGCCAAGAGCGATCATGGCAGATTGCTCCGCGGGTCGACGGCCGCCGCCGGCGGCAGGGCGCAGATGCGCACCCCGGCATGGTCGTAGTAGCGATAGTCTGGGTGCTTGCCCGGGCCATCGATGAGCAGAGCCTCTTTGCCATACACAAAATCGCCGCGCTCGCTCTGCGCAAAGGCAAATTCTGGCGAGAGCTGGATGGCCAAGGTCGGGCAGGCCTCCTCACAGAGCCCGCAATAGATGCAGCGCGCAAAATTGATACGGAAACTCTCGGCGAAGCGACGGCCGTCGGGGCGATCCGCCCCCCCCAAGGCGATGCACTGGGTCGGGCAGACGGCAGAGCAGAGCTCGCAAGCGACGCAGCGTTCCTCGCCATCGGCATCGCGGGTGAGCACTGGCCGCCCGCGCCAGCGTGGGCCGAGTTGGGGCTGCTGCTCTGGGTAGGAGAGAGTATCGCGGCGCGGCAACTGGCGCAGGGTCGTCCAGAAACTGGCAAAGAAGCGGCGCCAGAGCTTCATGGCGTCCCCAACCAGGCCGCCGCCAGGGCGGTCAGCAACAAATTGAGGATGGCCAGGGGCAAAAGCGCATTCCAGCCCCAATGCAGCAGTTGGTCGTAGCGTGGCCGCGGGAGGCTTGCGCGCATCCAAAAAAAGACCAGGATCACCAGCGCCGTCTTGAGGAGCATCCAGCAGCAGCCGGGCAAGAAAGGCCCGCTCCAGGCACCCAGATAGAGCAGGGCAATGAGGGCCGCGATCAGCACCAGACCCAAATACTCGCCCAAAAAGAAGAAGCCGAAGCGCATGCCGCCATACTCGGTGTGGTAGCCCGCCACCAATTCGCTTTCTGCCTCGGCGAGGTCAAAGGGCAGACGCTGGGTTTCGGCCACCCCGGCAATCGCAAAAACAAGAAAGCCGAGGGGTTGATAGACGATGAGGGGGAGCCCGCTGCCAGCCTGCCCAAGCCCCTGCAGGGAGAGGCTGCCGGCAAGGAGGACCAGGGCAAGGAGAGCAAGGCCGAGGGGGAGTTCGTAGCTGATCAGCTGCGCCACCGCCCGAATCGCCCCATAGAGGGCGAATTTGTTGTTGGACGACCAACCGCCGAGGAAGACGCCATACACATGCAATGAGCTGAGGGCGAGAAGCAGCAGCAGCCCAATATTCCAGGTGCCGGCCCAAGAGATTCCGGGCGCCAGGGGCAGTACGGCAAAACCGGCCAGAGCGCTGGCCGCGACGAGGACCGGAGCGCCACGGTACAGCCAGCTATTGGCAAAACGGGGGACGAAGTCCTCCTTGGCGAGGAGCTTGAGGGCATCGGCAAGGGCCTGTCCGACCCCAAAGGGCCCAAGGCGATTCGGACCCAGACGATTCTGTAGGAGTGCCAGTACCCGGCGTTCGGCAAAGACCAGAAAACCGGCAAGGCCGAGGAGGGCGAGCAAGGTGGCGAGCATGGCCAGGACTTGGATGGCGATCAGCATGGGTCGAGCCACTCCGGTGTTAGGCCATCGCCGGGGCGCAGGCCCAGATCCGCCAGAAGCTCCCCGGGAATGGCGAGTACTTCCGGGCACATATCCGGAACTTCCCGCAGCGGCAGGGTACCGGTTTTGCCGTCGCCGGCGTGCAGCCGTACCGCCTTCGCCCGTACTTGCCCCGGCGCCAGCCAGGCTGCCGGCAGGGGCGCCAGGCTGTGTAGTTCGCGGGCGCCAGTGGCCAGGGTTTCTTCGCTGTAATGACTGCAGCGCGCCAGGGTCCAGCCCCGGTCTGCGGCCCGCGGCGGCGGCGCGGAGTGCAGGCGAAAGCGAGCGCGCAGATCTTCCGGGAGGAAGCTCTCGGCCCCCGCCGCGCCCACCAGAAAATCGCGGTAAAAGCGGTACCGCTCCTGCCAGGCCGCGAGCGCGCCCAGGCGCTCCGCCAGGGCTTGGCAAAAGGCCAGAGGCGAAGGCAAGGCGCTACTTTGCAAAATGCCGCCGGCGGCCAAGGGAAAAGGCCCGAGTTCCGGGCGCCACCGGCGCTGTTCCTCGGCCGGGACGTAGGCTTGTTCGCTCTGCTGCAGGCGCCCCTCGCCGTTGTAATACCAGCCCGAACGCTCGCTCAGGGCACTGCAGGGTAGGCCCAGCCAGGCTTCGTCCCAGGATGGACTGCGGCGCTGGTCGATGAGGCTCAAGTCGAGATCCGGGTGGGCGCGCCACCAGGGGCCGTCCACTTCCTGCGGGTCTTGGGCGAGGCTTAAGAGATGATCGCAGTGCCCTGCCGCGATGCTGGCGCGCAGGCGGGCACTGTGGCCATCGACGGCATAGAAGGAAGCCCCGGGTAAGTTGGCCTGACGGTAGACCGGGAGGATGCCGCTGCCGGCGGGCCAGGCGGGAATCTCCCGACGCAGCAGGTGCAGGAGCTCGGGGCCGATGGATTCGCTGTCGATGAGGAGCAGAAAAGGGTGCTTATGCGCCTTGGCGAGCCAGTCCCAGGCGGCATCGAGAAAGGCCGCCGGGGGCAGGAGCTGGTCGCCTTGTACCAGGCGGGCGAGGGCGCTGGGCAGGCAACGTAGGAGATGCAGTTGCGCGCCGCGCTCCCGGGCCTGGCGTAGAAAGAGGGGCAGGGTGGGCGCAATCTGCTCCACGGCGCCGATGAGGAGGATTTCGCGGAAGTTCGGGATCTGTGCCGGGGCGGGCGGGCGTGGTAAGGCGAGAATCTCGCGCGCGAGGGCTTCCTGCCAGGGATCGAGAAAGGCGGCAAAGGGGCCACCGCAGAGATCGGCAAGGGCAAGGAGACCGAGATTGCTGTCGAGATCCTCCCGGGCGGAACCGAGAAAGGCCGTGCGCCCGTTTGCCAGTCGTGCCGCCAGCCGATCGAGGGCGTCGTCGATGCCCAAGCTTCGTCCTTGCGCCTGGGCCCTCCGCGGCCGCTCGGCGGCATCGACATAGCGAAAACCGAAGCGACCACGGTCACAGAGAAAGTGCGGGTTGATTTCGGCATGGGCGCGTTGGCGAATGCGTCGCAGCCGTCCGCGCCCGGCGCCGGGGCGGGTGTTGCAGCCGAGACTGCAGTGCGGGCAGATAGCGTTGCTTTCCTCGAGATCCCAGGGGCGCAGGTAGGCCTGGTGATAGACCTTGTCGGTGAAGACCCCGGTGGGACAGACTTCCGCCAGGTTACCGGCCAGGGGGCTTTCCAGGGGGCCGTCTTCGAGGCGCCCAAAAAAGACGCGATCGCGCGAGCCAAACACGCCAAAATCCTCGCCCCCGGCGGCATCCTGATAAAAGCGTACGCAGCGGTAGCAGGCAATGCAGCGGTTCATTTCCTGCGCAATCAAGGGCCCGAGCTGCTGACTGCGATAGCGCCGCTTCTCGGGCGAATACGCGCGGTAGGCATGGCCGCTGGCCACGGTCATGTTCTGCAAGTGGCACTGCCCGCCCTCGTCGCAGACCGGGCAGTCATGGGGGTGATTGCGCATGAGCAGCTCGCTGATGAGACGATGCTCCTGCTCCACTTCGGCCTCGGCGCGCGCCAGTTGTAGACCGCGGCTGGCGGGGAGCAGGCAGGCCATGGTCAGCCGTGGCGGATGCTTGCCGTCGTGGGGAAAGACCTTGACCCCACACTGGCGACAGGCCCCCAGACTGCCGAGGGCGGGATGGTAGCAAAAATAGGGAATGGCCTTGTTACCCTGAGCCAGCAGGGCCTCGAGGACGTTTTGCCCGGCTTGGAAGGGAATGGGCTCGCCATCCAAGTAAAAGACCTCAGCCATGCCGGTCTCCATAGGGGCAGCGCCCTTGTTCGACATGGGCGGCAATCTCGTCGCGAAAGATCACCATTCCTGAGAGCAGGGGCATGAGCGCGCCCGGGGCGAGGGCGCAGAAGCTATTCGGGGCGATCTCCTTGCCTAAGGTCTCGATATTGTCCAGGTCGCGCATTTCGCCTTCCCCCGCCTCGATTTTTTCCAGGAGCCACAATAAAAAAGGTAGACCCTCCCGGCAGGGGGTGCAAAATCCGCAGGATTCCCGCGCGTAGAAGCGGGTGGTGGCGATGAGAAAATCGAGGGGGCAATGCTGATCGTCGAGAACGATGCAGCCGCCGGTGCCCAAGCGCGAGCCAATCTTGGCCATGGCATCGAAGTGCATCGGGGTGTCGAAATCCTTGGGCAGGACGAAGGGGGTAGAGGCACCGCCGGGCAGGACGGCGCGGATCTGTCGCCCGGGTAGGGGGCCTCCGCCGTGCACGTAGAGGATTTCCCGCAAGGAGGTTCCCATGGGCAGTTCAAAAACCCCGGGCCGCTGCACCGGCCCGCAGACGCTGTAGAGCTTGCTCCCCACCCCGCCAGCTACGCCCCAACTACGGTAGGCCTCGCTACCGGCGCGCAGGATTCCCGGCAGCTGTGCCAGGGTTTCGGCATTGTTGACCGTGGTCGGCTGTTGCCAAAGCCCTTTTTGCGCAATGTGCGGGGGCTTTTTACGCGGATTGGGGCGGCGTCCTTCGATGGCGTTGAGAATGGCCGAATCCTCGCCGCAGATGTAACGGCCCAAAGAGAGATGAATGTCGAGGCGCAGAGGCCCCGCGGGCAAATCGAGCAGGCCTGCGGCCTCGGCAGCCTGCAGGGCGCGGGCAAAAATTTCGGCACCGGCGGCATATTCGCCGCGGACGAAGAGGGTGGCCTCGCGTACCCCGAGGGCATGGGCGGCAATCAGCATCCCCTCGAGGATTTGCTGTGGGGCGCCGAAGAGCAAGGCGCGATCCTTGAAGCTGCCGGGCTCGGTTTCGTCGAGGTTGCAGACCAGGTAGCGGGGCTCGGGTGCATCGAGACCGCGCAGGCGCCACTTGACCCCGGTGGGGAAACCCGCCCCGCCGCAGCCGCGCAGGCCGGATTGCTCCACCAAGGCAATGAGCTCCGCGGGAGGCATGGCGAGGGCCTTTTGCAGCCCCTGGTAGCCGCCCACCCCCCGGTAGGCTGCCAAGTCCGCCGGGTCGGGATGCGCAAAGAGCAGACTCAGTGGACGTTCGCTCATGGCTCCGCTTCCCAGGCGTCGAGCTGTGCGGCCAGGGCCTCGGCACTCAGGGGAGCGACCACGGTGTGGCCGTCGACGAGGGCTGCCGGTGCCCGGTCGCAGAGCCCCAGGCAAACATGGGGCAGGATGCTGTAGCGGCCATTGCTCTCCCCCAGGGGCACGCCGCTTTGCCCTTGCGCCTGCGCCAAGAGCTTGCGGGCGCCGGCCAAATGGCAGGCAATACTGTCGCAGATGCGTAGCACATGGCGCCCGGGGTCTTGGCGTAAGACCAAGGGATAGAAGGTGCAGAGTTCCTCGACCCGCACCGGGCTGATGCCGCAGAGGGAAGCGACCAGGTGCAGGCGGGCATCGTCGATCCAGCCGTAGGCCGCCTGCAGAAGGCGCAGCAACTCGCAGACGGCCGCCTCGGGATGGGCCCCGGCCTGGCGCAGGGCCTCCTGCAGGCGGGCCTGTAAGGGCTCGGGGAGCGACTCAGCGATCGAGGTCGGCGAGGACATAATCCAGAGATCCAATGGCGGCAATGAAATCGGGAATGGCGAGGCCCTGCCCGAGTTCCGCGATCATCTGCACATGGGCAAAGGAGCCGGTGCGGATGCGCAGGCGTTGCGGGCGCGGGCTGCCGTCGCTGCACACAAAGTAGCCAAGCATGCCGCGTGCCGATTCGCCGAGGCCGAGAGCGACCCCGGGCGGCGGGCCAAATTCCGCCGCCATCTGCTCGAAGTGATGGATCAAGGTCTCGATGTCGCGCAGGCTGCGCTCTTTGGGCATCAGGGCCAGCGGCGAGTCGGTGGCGAGGATCGGCCCCTCGGGCATCTGCGCGCACAGCTGTCGCAGCATGCTGATACTCTCGCGAATCTCCTCTAGATGCAGCCAGGTACGGCTCCAGGCATCGCCTTCAGTCGCGGTGGGCACGGCAAAATCCAGGCGCGGGTAGAGCCCGTAGGGTTCCGCCCGGCGCAGGTCCCAGGCCGTACCCGTACTGCGCAGGACGATGCTGCTCGCGCTCCAACGCTCCGCCATGGCCGGGCTGATTTGCCCCACCCCGCGGGTGCGGGCGCGAAAGATGGCATTGTCGACGCTCAGGGTCTCGGTATCGCGCAGGCCCGACTCGACTTGGCGCAGCACCGCCTGCAGGGCATCCTGCCAGCCCTCGGGGAGATCCGCCGCTACCCCGCCAATGCGAAAAAACTGCGGATGCAGGCGACCGCCAGTAAATGCCTCGATGAGGTCGAGGAGTAGGGCGCGATCGCGAAAGGCATAAAAGGCCGGCCCCATGGTGCCGAGGTCGTTGCCGTAACTACCCAGCCAGACCAGATGCGACTCGATGCGGCAGATTTCGGCGAGTAGCGTGCGAATGCCCTCGGCGCGCTCGGGTACCTCGATCCCTGCCAGGGCTTCGACGGCACGCAGATAGGGCCACTCCCCGAGGACACCGCCCAAATAATCGACGCGATCGGTATAGGGAAGAAAATTGTGATAGCTATGCCCCTCGGCAATCTTCTCCACCCCGCGGTGGTGGTAGCCGATATCGGGGTCGACCGCGACGATACGTTCGCCGCGCAGGCGCAGTCGGTAGCGCAGAATGCCGTGGGTGCCAGGATGATGCGGGCCGACATTGAGGAGCATCTCGCCCTCTCCCGGCGCCTCCTCGGGCGCGTAGACCGCCAGGGCCTCCTGCAAGGAGCCGCGCTCGACGCGCAGGGGCGGGCGCTCGGTCGCGCGAATGGGCTCGGCCTTGCGCAGCGGGTGGCCCTGCCAGTTGGGACTCAGCAAGAGTCGGCGCAAATCGGGATGGCCAGAAAAGCGGATGCCGAAGAGATCATACACTTCGCGTTCATACCAATTGGCGGCGGGGTAGATCTCCGTACAAGTCGGCGCTTCTGCGGCGGCCAAGGGCACGCGCAGCCGCAGCCAATCTCCTGGTTGCAGACTATGCAGGTGATAGAGCAGGGTGTACTGGGGTTCGCCCGCTGCCGTTTCCTCGCGCGCGCTCAGGTCGAAAAGCATGGAGAAGGGCGCTTGCCGCTCGGTGCGCAGGTAGCGCAGGGCGGGCAGGATCTGATCCACCGGCAAGACGAAATCGGGCAGACCATCCCGGGCGTCCGCGGCGGGCTGGGCGGCAAAGCGTCGTTGCAAGATCTCGGCGAGCAGCATCAGCTCTCCCGCGCCAAAACCCGGGCGGGTCGCTGGCGAATCTTGCGTTGTAGCAGCAATAGCCCATCCATCAGGGCCTCGGGGCGGGGCGGGCAGCCCGGCACATAGACATCCACCGGTAGAATCTGGTCAAGGCCCTGAATCACGCTGTAGACGTCATACATGCCCCCGGAGTTGGAGCAGGAGCCCATAGAGATCACCCACTTCGGTTCGAGCATCTGCTCATAGATCTCGACGATCATTGGCGCCATTTTGGCAAAGACGGTACCGGAGCAGATCAAAACATCGGCTTGGCGCGGCGAGCTGCGCAGTACCTCGGCGCCAAAGCGGGCAAGGTCATGGCGCGGGGTAACCGCGGCCACCATCTCGATAAAACAGCAGGAAGTCCCAAAATTGAGGGGCCAGAGGGAGCCCGCCCGACTCCAGGCGAGAAGCTCATCGAGGCGACCGGCAAAAAAGGCCAGCGGTCCCTGTCTCATCGCCATCGCAATCCTCCCATCGCCCATTCGTAAAGCCAGCCGAGGGCAAGGACGAGCAGAAAAACGATGCCGCCCCAAATTGCCAAGCGTCCCAAGGAGTGAAAGGCCACCGCCCAGGCGTAGAGAAAAGCGCCCTCGAGTTCAAAAACGAGAAAGGATACCGCCAAGAGATAGAAACGCACGGGGGTGGCCGGGTGCACCGCGGTGCTCGCCCCCAGGCCGCTTTCGAAGGGGATGTCTTTGTTGCGACTAGGATGTCGTCCACCAAAGACGCGTGCCAAGGTCAACAGTCCCAGCAATAGCCCCAAGGCAAGCAGAGAAAAGACGGCAACAGCGGCGGCGTTGGTGAGTGGCATCCGGCCCTCCTGGCTCTGCTGAGAGTATAGGTCAGGAATCTCGGGCGCGACTGCACTATGCTGAAGGCAGGGCAGGCACGGAGCCGCCCGAGGAGAGGATGATGGCCGTTTGGGAAGACCCGCAGGTACAGGAAAAAATACTCGACTATCTGGATGCCCAGCAATTGCTGGCGAGCTTTACGAGCATGGGTGGGCTGGCGCGGCGCGACGGCGCCCACTGCCAATGTCGCTTGGTAGAGGCGGGCAAGGAGGAAAATCTCGTCAGTTGCCTGGTAGATTTTGAGGAAGAACTCGGTTTTGGTGCGGCGGCACCGCAGCGGTTACGCCAGCAGGGCGAACTGCATGTGCTGCTCGGTGCCGATGGTCAAGTACGCGACGCCTGGCTCTGCCGCGGCCAGCGCTGCTGACCTTAGCGGTACAAACTTGCCTGGCCCGGGCGTTGACGGATCTGGCTTGGGCGTGCCCCTTTGGCGGCCGCTTGCCGCACCACTTCATCGACATCATCGAGAAGCAACTGCCGCTGCGCGGCGCTGAGCAGGGGGTTGCGGGCAATGGCGTAGCGCACGTTGGGGTCGCGGTCGATACAGAAGACGGCGACTTGCTCCGGGCTGAGGTCGGGGCGCTTGGCGATGCATAGCCGGATCACGTAATCGTCATCGTTGGCGAAATGCGCGACCTCCTCCGGCCGTAGATCCTGACGACGAGCAAAATAGCAGCGCGTTTGAACCCATTGTTCGTGGGCCAGGGCATGGCGATAGGGGGCAGGGATTTCCGGGCTGAGGGCCCAGCGCAGCCGGGCCTCGAGGTCCAGACTGCGCCAGGGAGGTAGTTCGGTATCTACCGTCATCCCTTATTGCGGGTTACAGGTATAGCCCGGGGGGCAACTGGGCGGTGGGGTGTTTGGGATACAGTTGTATCCGGGCGGGCAATTGGCGGGCTGCTGCTGGTTTTTGGACAGGGCATAGCCAGCAAGACCGCCCAATCCTGCGCCGATGGCCGCTCCCGACAACGGACTGCCAGTCTGATTACCAATCACGGCGCCCGCCACCGCGCCCAAGGCGGCACCTGTGGCAGTGTCGGTAGTCGTTTTGCTATTGCCCAGCGGGCTACTGCCGAAACCATAGGAGTTCCCATAGGGATTATTGGCGCAACCGGCCAGCAACAAAATGCCGAACAGGGCGGCAAGGGCTTTGGGTGTCGTCTTCATTTTTCCATCCTCGTCAGAACAACCGAGAAGTAGAAAGCAGAAACCGTGCCCAAAGAAAATCCCCCGTAAAACCGCCTGTTGAAGAGTCTGTCAGCACAAAACTGTCGGGGGCAAGCGACATCAACCGGACGCCGACGCCATGCGCTTGCGATACTGGCTGAGATCCTTGGCATTCTTGATGGGAGTCTCCAGCAAGGTGGAAAGGTTGCGCAGGATGCCGTTGATCACCTTACTTTCCCAGATGCTGTCGAAATGGATCTGGGTATCGAGCCAGCGTTCGAGCCAACCGGGATCGGGCAGGTGGCTTTGGACGCTATCGGCGGGGTACATCTCTTTGTTGACATGCAAATTGGTGGGGTGCAAGGCCTTGGCGGTCTTGGTGTTGGCCATGAGCACGCCAATCTTGGCAAAGGCCAGGCGAGCGGAGTCGCCCAGGCGATCGACGGCACGACGCATGTACTTGAGGTAGACGCCGGCATGGCGGGCCTCATCGCGAGACAGGGTCTCGTAGATGAATTTGATCACCGGTTCCTGATGCCACTCCGCGGCAGCCTTGTACCAGTGGGTGAGACGAATCTCGCCACAAAAGTGCAGCATGAGGGTTTCCATTGCTGGTGCCGGATCGAACTCGAAGCGCACTTGGTGCAGCTCTTCTTCGGTTGGCAGATATTCCGGGGCAAAGCGGCGCAGGTACTCCATCAATACCAAGGCGTGCTTTTGTTCTTCGTAGAACCAGATCGACATGAAGGCCGAGAAGTCGGAGTCGTCGCGATTGTCGCGCAGAAACATTTCCGTGGCAGGCAGGGCCGACCACTCGGTAATGGCATTCATCTTGATGGTTTGCAGATGTTCAGGGGTGACCTTGCTGGCATCGAACTGATCCCAAGGGATGTCCTTCTCCATATTCCAGCGAGCCGCTTCCAGGGCTCGGAACAACTCGGGGTATAACATGGTGCCACTCTCTCCAAAACGGGACGCAAACACGTCGGGGACTACTTTCCTGTAAAACAGGATTATTTCTCATTCTACGGCAAAGTAGGGGCAAGAGAATACCCCAGCCGGCAAATCGTCACCGGGGCAGCTCAAAAAAAAGCCCCGCTAGGAGCGGGGCAGCAGCCGGCAGCGAAGGATCAGTCGGCTTGACGGCGCAAAAAGGCGGGAATATCCAGATCGGCATAATCGGCCACCGGGCGAGCGGGCGCCGTGCGGCCGTCGTTGACCGCCTGCGCACGGGTCGAGGACTGGCGTAGGGCCGCCGGGCGATCGAGCTGTCGCCAGTCGATGGCATTGGCGGGGGTGGTAAGCTCGGGCCGCAGACGATTGTTTTCGACCGCCAGACGCACCGGCTCCCGCTGCAGTCCGGTGGCAACCACGGTAACCCGCAGCTCGCCTTCCAGGCTCTCGTCGATCACCGTGCCCACCTTCACGTTGGCGTCGTCGGAGGCATAGCTGCGAATCAGCTCGCCCACTTCCTCAAACTCGCCCAAGGAGAGATCGTTGCCGGCGGTGATGTTGACCAAAATACCGCGGGCGCCCGAGAGGTTGATGTCGTCGAGCAGGGGACTGCTGGCGGCCCGATTGGCAGCGTCTCGGGCACGACTCTCGCCGCGCGCTGCAGCAGTGCCCATCATTGCCAAGCCCATTCCCGACATCACCGTACGTACGTCGGCAAAGTCGAGGTTCATCAGGCCAGGGCGGGTAATGAGTTCGGAAATACCCTGCACTGCCCCCATGAGGACGTTGTCGGCGGCCAGGTAGGCATCGCGCAGGCTAATTTGCTTGCCGAGCACGGCGAGGAGCTTCTCGTTGGGGATGATGACCAAGGAGTCGACATGCTGTGCGAGTTCGTCGATGCCGGCGAGGGCATATTGCTGGCGCTTCTTGCCCTCGAAATTGAAGGGCTTGGTGACCACGCCAACGGTGAGAATGCCCATATCCTGGGCAATGGCGGCGACCACGGGAGCCGCACCCGTGCCCGTACCCCCACCCATGCCGGTAGTAATGAAGAGCATGTCGGTGTTTTCCAGGGTGGCGCGAATCTCCTCGCGGCACTCCTCGGCGGCCTTGCGACCGATTTCCGGGTTGGCCCCGGCGCCGAGGCCGCGGGTCAATTCGCTACCCAGCTGCAGGGTACGTTGCGCACGGGAATTGCGCAGGGCTTGGGCGTCGGTGTTGGCGCTGATGAACTCCACCCCCTCCAGACCCGTCTGCGCCATATTGTTGATGGCATTGCCGCCGCCGCCACCCACGCCGATGACCTTGATGACGGCCCCTTCCTGTTCCATTTCGTTCAATTCAAACATAGTCGATTCCTCTCGTGAGATGTGGGGGTGGCTCAACCGAAACTGGTCTGGACCCAATTACGTAGTTTGCCAAAGACGCTGCCGAAGGCCGCCGGACGCTGTGCCTCGGGGCGTCCGTTCGCCGCCGGAAGGGGCTGCTGCACGGGTTCGGCCTGCCCCGCGAGGCCGTTGTGCAGGCCATACATCACCAGCCCGACGCCGGTGGCATGCCAGGGCGCGCGCACCACGGTTTCCATCCCGGCCAGATGCATCGGCTCGCCGGTGCGTACCGGCAAATGCAGGATCTCTTCCGCCAGCTCGGCCATGCCCTGCAAGCGGCTCGAACCGCCCGTCAGCACGACGCCGGCGGCAACGAGGTCCTCGAAGCCAGTGCGGCGCAGTTCCGCCTGGATGAGCTCGAAGAGCTCGCGTACCCGCGGCTCGATGATGTCATTGAGAACACGGCGGGAAATGGTCCGCGGTGGGCGGGCACCGACGCTGGGTACCGGGATATCGTCATCCTGCTCGATGAGATCGCCGAGGGCGCAGCCGTACAGCTTTTTGATCTGCTCCGCCTCGACCGGGGGAGTGCGCAGGCCGAGGGCAATATCGTTGGTGATCTGGTCGCCGGCAATGGGAATCACCGCCGTATGGCGTACCGCGCCATCGCGGAAAACAGCGATGTCGGTGGTGCCCCCGCCGATGTCCACCAAGCAGACTCCGAGTTCCTTCTCATCGGCGGTGAGAACCGCATCCGCCGAAGCCAGTTGTTCGAGGACCATGCCCTGCACTTGCAGGCCACAGCGCTCGACGCACTTGGCGATGTTCTGGGTAGCGCTGATGGCTCCAGTGACGATATGCACCTGGGCTTCCAGGCGCACGCCCGACATGCCGATGGGCTCGCGCACCCCTTCTTGGCTGTCGATGGTGAATTCCTGGGGCAGCACATGGAGCACGCTTTGGTCTTGGGGAATGACGATGGCGCGGGCGGCATCCATGACCCGACCGAGGTCATCGTTGCTTACCTCTTTGTTTTTGATGGCGACGATACCATGGCTGTTATAGCCGCGGATGTGGCCACCGGCGACGCCAACCACGGCGCCATGGATCTGCACCCCGGCCATGAGTTCCGCCTCTTGGACCGCGCGATTGATGGCCTGGACGGTGGATTCGATATCCACTACCACGCCCTTCTTCAGCCCCCGGGAGGGATGCTGACCCACGCCGATGATCTCTGCCTCGCCCGTGGAGCGCGCTTGCGCCACGATACAGGCGACCTTGGAGGTGCCGATGTCCAACCCTACGATAAGTTCCTGATTGCCGCGTTTCATTTTCCTTCACTCCTTGGGGCTGCCGGCCCCTCACTGACACTCGTGGAAGCCGCCTTGGGCAAGGCGACTGCAAAACCGTTGTTGTAGCGCAAGTCCATACTGGCCCCCGGAACCAGATATTGCTGGATTTCGGGTAACACCGAGACCCAACGCCTTACCCCGCTCTGGATGTCTTGGCGGCCGAGGACGAGGCGCACGCCATTAGTGAGAATGCAGCGCCAGCCGCCGCGTTCATCGAGCTCGAGGGCCCGCACTTGCAGATGAGCGGGTGCGAGGACCTGATCGATCTGCTGCCGTTTCTGTAGAATCTCCAGGCCCGAGCCGGGCGGCCCAAAGACCGCGGGCAGCTGGCTCGACAATTCCGCTGGCGGCACCTGATAGACCTTGCCATCCTTACCGAGCACCTGCCCCGCACCACCCAGCCAGCGGGCTACGGGCTGCACCCCTTGCAAGTCGATCTCGATGCGGTCTGGCCAGACCCGGCGGACATCGGCATTGGCGATCCAGGGAACGCTTTGCAGGGAGTGGCGCATGTCTTGCAAGTCGACCCAAAGAAATCCTTGGCGGAGGTAGGGGGCAATGGCGCGATTGACCCGATACAGCGGAATATTCGGGGCCAGCCCATGCACCGTGATGCTATCGATGGGAAGTAGCGAGGGCGCACGCAAAATTTGCCAGCCCTGCCAGGCCAAGACCCCCAGAGCGACCAAGCCCGCACCCCAGGCCGTGGCGCGTGCGGCCCGTGCCCAGGGAAAGGGAGACGCCGTTTGCACCGTTTCTGGCGTTGTCGTCTTCGCTGCCGGAGCTGAACGACGCGCGGCCGGTTCGTGACGATGATGCTGTAAATCGCGAATGGCGCTAACCATGTTTTTTGCTCCTCTCTGCGGCGCCAACGATGCGCCGACACAATTCCGGAAAACTCCAACCGATGGCGCGCGCGGCCATGGGCACCAAGCTGTGACTGGTCATGCCCGGAACGCTATTGATCTCGAGCAGGGCCGGACGGGACTCGGTATCGAGAAGAAAATCCACCCGTCCCCAGCCGCGCCCGCCGATTTCCGCAAAAGCCTGTAGGGCGAGGGTCTGTACCGTCGACTCCACGGCGCTCCCCAAACCGGAGGGGAGAAGGTACCGGGTGTCTTCGGCAAGATATTTGGCTTGATAGTCGTAAAAAGCGCCACTCGCCTGGATGACGATAGGCGGCAGGGCCTCGCCATCGATGATGCCAACGGTCACCTCTTGGCCGGGGATGGCCGCCTCGACCAGGACTTCCTCGTCGTAGGCAAAAGCCACTTGCAAAGCGGCATCGAGTTCGCCGCGGCTCGTCACCCGACTGACGCCAATACTCGAGCCGCCACGATTGGGTTTGACAAAAAGCGGCCAGCCCCAAGCGGCAACGGACTGTGGCAGCGCCTCCCCCGGGCGCAGGACGATGCCCTCGGTGGTGGGCAGTCCAGCAGCCTGCCAGAGCCGTTTGCAGCGCCATTTGTCCATCGACAATGCACTGGCGAGGACTCCACTGCCGGTGTACGGAATCTGCAGCGCATCGAGGATCGCCTGCAGGTGACCGTCCTCGCCAAAGGCGCCATGGCAGACATTGAAGGCAAATTCCGCGCCCTGCTCCTGCAACTGCGCAGTCAAACGCGTCGGGTCGATGTCGATGCCGCAAACATCGAAGCCGGCCTCGCCCAGGGCTTGTCGTACCGCAGCCCCGCTCTGTAGCGAGACTTCGCGCTCCGCCGAAGGGCCACCGTAGAGCACCGCAATCCGCATTTGTTCAGTCATCTTGATGCTCTCCCAATACCCGCATCTCCGGTTGCAGCAGCACGCCAAAGCGGTTGCGCACCGTTTCCTGCACCTCCATCACCAGGGCCTCTACCGCCCGCGAACTCGCCTGGCCACGATTGATGATGAAATTGGCATGCTGTTCGCTCACTTCGGCATCGCCGATGCGCCGACCCTTCAGCCCCGCCGCTTCGATCAGCCGGGCGGCAAAGTCGCCGGCTGGATTGCGGAAGACCGATCCGCAACTCGGCCAAGCCAGGGGCTGGGTAGCGGCGCGTTGGTTCTGCCAAGCGCGTAATTGTGCCCGCAGGAGCTCCGGCTCCCCCGCCGGCAGGCGCAGACCAGCGCGCAAAAAGCAGGCGTCGCCCTGGCCGCGTACCGAACGATAGCCGATGACGAAGGCGGATTTCGGTCGGCGCTCGATATCGCCATTGGGGTGCATGAGTTCCACCCACTCCACCAACGACCAGGTCTCGCCACCGTGGGCACCGGCATTCATGGCTAGGCATCCACCCAAGGTGCCGGGAATGCCCGCCAAAAACTCCGCCCCCGCGAGGCCATTACGGGCCGCGAAGTGGGCAAGTTTGACCGCCGAGATCCCCGCCTCGGCAATGATTTCGCCATCGGCACCCAGGGTCAGGGTGTCGAGGCCATGGGCAAGACAAATGACCGTACCGCGCAGGCCGCCGTCGCGCAGCAGCACATTGCTCCCCAAACCCAACCAGGTGATCGGTGCAGTCGCAAATTGCTGCAGAAAGCCCTGCAGGTCGGCGATCGTGGCCGGCAGATAGAAACGCTCCGCGGGCCCGCCGATGCGCCAGCTGCTATGCCGGGCCAAGGATTCTCCTAAGCGCAGGCGTCCGCCAATCATCGGTCGCCTCCGCGGCCGAACACACCTTCCCACTGCCCGGCGAGCTGGGCGATGTTGCCTGCCCCCATGCAGAGAAGGACGGCATTGGCCGGCAACTCCGCGCGCATGGCCCCGGGCTCCTGTAACAATTCCGGGCGATACTGGGCATCGGCACCCCTTTCCTGCAGACGGCGACAGAGGGATTCGCTATCGACGCCAGGAATCGGCGCTTCGCCGGCGGCGTACACATCCAAAAGGATGCTGCGATCGGCCTGCGCGAGCACGGCAACGAAATCGTCGAAGAGATCGCGAGTACGGGTAAAGCGATGCGGCTGAAAGAGCAAGACCAGGGGACGCTGGGGCCAGATGCTGCGCGCCGCGGCCATGGTAGCGGCGAGCTCCCGCGGGTGGTGACCGTAGTCGTCGACGATGGTGTGACCCTGCCACTCGCCTACCACTTCAAAGCGCCGCGCTACCCCACGGAACTCTGCCAGGGCGCGGGCGATGACTTCTTGGTCGACGCCAACCTTGCTGGCAATGCCGATGGCGGCGAGGGCATTCAGCACATTGTGCTCGCCCGGGATGTTGAGCTGTAGGTCGAACCAATGTACTGCCTGGCCATCGATGCGGCGCCAGATTTCGGCAGTGCTGCCCATGCCCTGATAGCGGATCTTGCGCGCTTGCAGGTCGCTGTCGTCTTGCAACCCATAGCCGAGCACCGGCGTACGTAATTCCGGCAGGAGGCCACGCACCATCGGCTCGTCGGTGCAGAGCACCGCCAAACCATAAAAGGGCAGGCGCTGCAGAAACTGCAGAAAAGCGCCGCGCAGCTCGCTCATGGTATTGCCGTAGGTCTCCATATGGTCGGCATCGATATTGGTGACCACCGCCATGACCGGCGACAGATACAAAAAGGAGGCATCGGATTCGTCCGCTTCGGCGACCAGGTACTCGCCGCTGCCGAGGGCGGCATGGGTGCCAGCGCTTTTCAGCCGGCCGCCGATGACGAAGGTGGGATCGAGCCCGGCGGTAGCGAGAATGCTGGCGACCAAGCTCGTGGTCGTGGTTTTGCCATGGGTGCCGGCAATGGCAATCCCCTGCTTGAAGCGCATGAGCTCAGCGAGCATTTCCGCGCGGCGGACGACGGGGATGCGCTGCTCCCGCGCGGCGATGATTTCGGGATTGTCGGCAGCAATGGCAGAAGAGACCACCACCACATCGGCGCCGCGCACATTGGCGGCCTCGTGACCGTGGAAGATGCTCGCCCCCAAATCGCTCAAGCGCAAAGTTGCCGGTCCGGGCCGCAGATCCGAGCCAGAAACGGCGTAACCAAGATTGAGCAGGACTTCGGCAATGCCGCGCATGCCCGCTCCGCCAATACCCACGAGATGGATTTGTCGCACCCAGTTACGCATGGGCCTCTCCTTGGCAAGCGCTGGCGACCACCTGGGCGGCATCGGTACGCGCCTGCCGACGGGCGGCTTCCGCCCAGCGCAGCTGCAGGCCACGATCCGGCAAGAGGGCGTGTAGCATCGCGGTCAACTGTGTTGCCTCCAAGCCTTCCTGGCGGAGCATGCGTCCGGCGCCGGTATCCTCAATAAAGCGGGCATTGGCGGCCTGGTGGTCGTCGACGGCAAAGGGAAAAGGAATGAGCAGACTGCCAAGCCCGGCGGCACAGAGCTCCGCCACCGTCGCTGCACCGGCGCGACAGATGGCAAGATCCGCCCAGGCCAGGGCCGCTGCCATATCGTCAATGAAGGCCTCGACCCGCGCCGCGACCCCGGCGGCAGCATAGGCCGCCTGGGTGTTCTCCAGATGGGCGCTGCCGCACTGGTGCCAGATCTCCGGCCGCGCCGCCGCTGGTAGGGCGGCCACCGCCGCGACTACCAAGGTATTGATCACCTGCGCGCCCTGACTGCCCCCCATGATCAACAAGTGCGCAGGCTCCCCGGCACGCCCCGCAAAGCGCAGTGCCGGCGCCGGAAGCTCGGCGATTGCTGCTCGCACGGGGTTTCCCACCCACTGCGCCTTGGGCAGGCCGGTGTCGGGAAATCCAGTAAAGACGGCCTTGGCCAAGGGCGCCAGCAAACGATTGGCGAGGCCGGGAATGGCGTTTTGCTCATGCAAACACAGGCGCCGACCGAGGCTCCAGGCGGCAAGCCCCGCCGGTGCCGAAACATAGCCACCCATCCCCAGCACTGCCTCGGCACCGCAGCTGCGCAGAATACGCCGCGCCTGCAATACGGCGCGCGCCAAACGCCAGGGAGCGCTCAGCCACCGGCGCCAGCCCTTGCCGCGTAGACCCTGCATCTCCAGCGCGTGGAGCGGGAAACCGGCGGCCGGCACCAAACGCTGCTCCATCCCCTGGCTGGTGCCAATCCAATCCACGCGAACGCCGCGGGCGCGCAGCTCCCCCGCCACCGCCAGGGCCGGGAAGATATGCCCGCCGGTGCCGCCGGCCGCGATCAGCACGCCCTTAGCCATGGGCTTCCTCCAAAGATGCAGATACTGGCTTGCTGGCGGGGCCATAGCGACGGCTTACCGCCAACACCACCCCCAGGGTGGCGCAAAGAAAAACCAGAGCGCTGCCGCCGTAGCTGATCAGCGGCAGGGCAAAACCCTTGGTGGGTAGGGCGCCGAGGTTCACCCCCATGGACATCACCGCCTCCCCACCAAACCAAATCAGGGTTCCGTAGCAGAAGAGGGCAAAGAAGGCGTCACCGGCGGCGGCGGCGCGGCGGCCAATACGGTAGATCCGCCAGCTGGCGATGGCGTAGAGAAAGATCAGGGCCCAGACGCCAATCATGCCGAGCTCCTCGCCAATCACCGCCAGGATGAAGTCGGTGTACGACTCCGGCAGGTAGAAGTACTTCATGATGCCGTTACCGAGGCCGACGCCAAAAATCCCACCGCGGCCAAAGGCGATCAGCGACTGCACGAGCTGAAAGCCCGCCCCATAGGGATCGGCGAAGGGATTGGAGAAGGAGGTGATGCGTGCCAGTCGGTAGGGGGCAGACACCGCCAGTATCCCCAAGGCAGAACCGGCGGCGATACCCGTAAAGAGCACGTAGCGCATGGGTAACCCACCAAGGAAGAGCAGGATACCGGTGATCAGCACCACCATGAAAAAGGAGCCAAAATCTGGCTGCAGTAAGAGCAAGAGGCCCAGTACAAAGAGCAGGATGAAAATCGGCCACAGCCCTTCCTTGAAGTTGCCGAGCAACTCGCCCTTGCGCACCACATAGCGGGCCATGAAGAGCAAGAGGGCAAACTTCAGCAATTCCGAGGGCTGCAGGCGAACGATCAGCAAATTGATCCAGCGATGCGAGCCATTCACCGACACCCCGATGAAGGGCAAAAAGACCAGCAGCAAGGCGATCAGCGAAATGCCCATCAGCGGAAAGGTCATGCGCTCCCAAAATTCCAGCTCGATGCGGCTGAAATAATAGAGCACGCCGAGACCGAGGATGCCAAAGAGGAGCTGGCGCTCGGCAAAGAAGAAGGGATTGCCGGTTTCCTGCTGGGCCACCGGCGTGCTCGCCGAATAGACCATCACCAGGCCAAAGCAGATGAGGATGATGAGCACCCACCAGAGCACCGTGTCCGCGCTGCCGTTTTCTGCTAGCCACCAGCTCGGCTTACGCATTACGATCCCCCTCCAAAGCATGCACGGCAGCGGCAAATTGCCGACCGCGATCCTGATAATCGGTGAACATGTCGAGGCTGGCGCAAGCCGGCGACAGCAAGACCCGGTCTCCGGGCTGGGCGAGGGCGGCGGCCTGGCGCACACACTCCTGCATTCCCGCAGTTCCGGTACGGCGAATCGGCAGTACCCCCGTAAGGATCTCCGCCAGGGTATCCTCGGCCTTGCCGAGCAGTACCGCTCCGCGTTGCCCACTACAGGCCGCCGCCAAGGGTCGCAGGTCCGCTCCCTTGGCATCGCCGCCCAAAATCAGCACGAGGGGTTTGGGCAAGGCCTCGATGGCGCGCAAACTCGCCCCCAGGTTGGTGCCCTTGGAATCATCGTAGTAGTCCACCCCGCCTTTTCGAGCCACCCACTGCAAACGGTGCGGTAGCCCCCCAAAGCTCCGCAATACGCTGACGATGGCGGCGCGCGGAATACCCACTGCCGCGGCAAGCAAGGCCGCTGCCAAGGCATTCTCCTGATTATGGCGACCGGCGATGCGCAATTCGGTAATCGGCAGCAGGCGCTCACCGTGCAGCAGCAGCCAGTCATCGGCAATCTGCCCGGCGCCGCCGTCGCCAAAGCGCTGTATGCGTAGATCGGAATCCAGTGCCGGATGATCCCGTAAGGCAGGGTCGGCAGTCGGTAAGACGAGGGTGTCGCCGGCACCCATGTTGCGGGCGATCCGCCATTTGGCAGCAACATAGTCGGCGAGGTCGCCGTGCCAATCGAGGTGGTCGGGGCTGATGTTGAGGATGGCCGCCGCCCGCGGTCGCAGGCTCTCGCAATAGGTCAGTTGAAAACTCGACAGCTCCAACACATAGAGCTCGGGCTCGTCGCCTTCGGGCAGGAGTTCCAGGGCTGGCGTACCAAGGTTGCCACCCACGGCTACCCGCAGGCCGGCGGCATGGGCCATTTCCCCTACCAGGGTGGTGACGGTACTCTTGCCATTGCTGCCGGTAATGGCAAGCACAGGGGCGCGGGCGACTTGGGCAAAGAGCTCGATATCGCCCCAGAGGGGAATGCCCGCCCGGTGCGCCGCCGCCAGCGCCGGCTGCAAGGGCGAGAGTCCGGGGCTGCAGAGGATCAGGTCTTGGTCGAGGAAGGCATCTTCCGGAAAACTCCTACCAAAGTGCAGGGGTAGCTCCGGATAGCGCCGCTGCCAGTCGGCTTCGTCGAGACGCCGGGTATCCCAGAGGGAACACTGCGCGCCCCGCTCCTCGGCAAAGCGCAGCAAGGATTCTCCGGTTTTACCTGCCCCGGCAATCGCCACCTTTTTGCCTTTCCAGTCTTGCGCTTTCATCGGATCTTCAAACTCGACAGGCCAATGAGGACCAAAATCACGGTAATGATCCAAAAACGTACCGCCACCCGCGGCTCCGGCCAGCCCTTCTTTTCGTAGTGATGGTGCAGGGGCGCCATGCGGAATACCCGCTTGCCGGTGAGGCGGAAGGAGGTGACTTGGATCATCACCGACAGGGTCTCGACCACAAAGACGCCGCCCATGATCACCAGCACCAACTCCTGCCGCGCGACGATGGCGACAATGGCCAAGGCCGCCCCCAGGGCCAGGGCGCCGGTGTCGCCCATGAAGACCTCGGCGGGATAGGTGTTGAACCAAAGAAAGCCGAGACCAGCGCCCACCAAGGCGCCACAAAAGATGAGCAGCTGCCCAGAGCCCGGAACAAAGGGGATTTCCAGGTAGTGGGCAAAGACGGCATTGCCCGCCACATAGCTAAAAATCCCCAGGGCACCGGCGACCATGACCGTTGGTACGATGGCGAGGCCGTCGAGCCCATCGGTGAGGTTGACGGCATTGGAAGTACCGACGATGACGAAATAGCTAAAGACCACAAAACCCAGCCCCAAGGGAATGAGCAGATGGGGAACGAAGGGTACGATGAGGCTATGGGGCGCGCTGCCGTCATTCCACACATAGAGGGCAACGGCGGCGCCGAGAGCGACGATAGACTGCAAACCGTATTTGGCGCGGGCCGACAGGCCCTTGCTGTTCTTGCGCCACAATTTGCGCCAATCATCGATGAAACCGATGGCACCAAAGGCCAGGGTGGTGAGCACCGCCACCCAGACCATGGGGTTGCTGAGGTCTGACCAGAGCAGGGTAGTAAGGATGACCACCAGCAGGATCAGAGCGCCGCCCATGGTGGGGGTGCCCTGCTTGCTGAGATGGGTTTCGGGGCCGTCGCTGCGCACCATCTGGCCGATTTTGTACTGCCGCAACCGGGCGATGACAAAAGGCCCAAGGCCCAGGGAGAGCACCAGGGCGGTAAGAATGCTCAAGACCCCACGCAAGGTCAGGTACGAGAAGACATGAAAGCCGTGATAGAGGCCCTGCAGCTGGAGGAGGAGGTAGTAGAGCATGTCAGTTCCCCTCCGCGCGCAGGGCCGCAATGACCCGCTCCATGCGCGCCGAACGTGAACCCTTGACCAGGACCGTGACATCGGCGGCAAGAAGGGGGCGCAGGGCGGCGAGGAGGGCATCCAGGTCGGCAAAATGCTGGCCGCCATTCCCAAAGCTGGTCACCGCAGCAGTGCTCAGCGGGCCGACTGCCAAGAGTCCGTCGATGCCCAGTTCGCGTAGTCGGCGCCCGGCCTGCTCATGGTAGGCCTTTGCTTCCGGTCCGAGTTCGGCCATGTCGCCCAACACCAAGATGCGTCGCCCCGGCTGCTGTGCCAGCACCTGTAGCGCCGCCTCGAGGCTGGCGGGGTTGGCATTGTAACTGTCGTCGAGCAAGCGGCTGTCGTTCAGCCCCGGTACCCATTGCAAGCGGCCGGGCACGCCGCGCAGGCGGGCCACCGCACCCTCGATTGCCGAGATGGGTACCTCGAGGGCGAGGGCAGCGGTTACGGCCGCCAAGACGTTGGCGCCATTGTGGCGTCCGGGCAGCGGGATGTGCAGGACAAAGCGTCCTTGCGGGGCAGCTACCGCCATCTCGCCGCCATCGGCGGTCGCGGTCCAGCTCCCCCGCACCCGCGCCGGCTTGTCTTCCAAGCTAAAGCGCCAGACTTCGCCGGGGGCACGTTCCGCCCAATAATCGATGTAGCGATCGTCGCCATTGAGCACGGCAATGCCGCGGGGGTCGAGACCCAGCAAGATCTCCCCCTTGGCGGCGGCAATGGCATCGAGGGAGCCGAGATTTTCCAGGTGCGCCGAGCCCGCGTTGTTGATGATGACCAGGTCGGGCTTGGCCATGCGACTGAGCAGCTCGATTTCGCCGGCATGATTCATCCCCATTTCTACCACCGCGTAGCGATCGTCGGGATGCAGACGCCCGAGGGTGAGGGGTACGCCGATATGGTTGTTGAGATTGCCGCGGGTGGCGACGACCCTTCCGGTCTCTTGCAGAATCGCTGCCAGAATCTCCTTGACCGTGGTCTTGCCGCACGAGCCGGTGATGCCGATGACTTTGGCTTGGCACTGCTGGCGCCAAGCGGCGGCCAGGGCTTGCAGAGCGGCCAAGGGATCCGCCACCAATACCCCGGGGGCGTCTACCGGCCGACCGACGAGCACCGCCGCGGCCCCGTTGCCGATCGCCTCGGCAACGAAATCATGGGCATCGAAATGCGGCCCCCTGAGGGCAACGAAAAGGGCATTGGGCTGTGCCGCCCGGCTGTCGGTGCTCAGGCCCTGAATCCGCAGATCGGCGCGGCTAGCGGGCAGGATCTTACCTTGGCAAATGCTGGCGACCTCGCGCAGGCTGAGTTCGATCATCGGGCCAGCGCCTCCTTCGCTTTGGCAAGATCGTCAAAGGGATGGCGCTTGCCAGCGATTTCCTGATACGACTCGTGGCCCTTGCCGGCAATCAAGACCCAGTCGCCGGGCTGCGCGGCATCGATGGCAAGGGCGATGGCCCGCCCCCGATCATGTTCCAGCACCGCACGGCCGGCGGGAATGCCAGCCAAGATCTCGCGGCTGATCTGCTCGGGATCCTCGCCGCGGGGGTTATCGTCGGTCACGATGACCCGATCCGCCAGACGCGCCGCGATGGCGCCCATCTTGGCGCGTTTATCGCGATCACGCTCGCCGCCGCAACCAAACACCACCCAAATCTTCCCCTTGGCAATGCTGCGCAAATCCTCGAGTACCCGCTCCAGAGCATCGGGACTGTGGGCATAGTCGACCATCACCCGCGCCTTGTTCGGCCGCGCCGGCAGGACTTGATAACGTCCGGCGGGTAGGTCGAGGGCGGCAATGCTGGCCTCATCCCAGTTCCAGCCGAGGGCCATTGCCGTCGTCAGGGCGGCAAGCAGGTTGTAGGTGTTGCTGCGACCAATCAGCGGGCTACGCAGGCGGCGTTCGCCCTGGGGGGTGTGCAGGGTGAGCAGGGTGCCGCTGGCGCCAGGATGATAATCGACAACGCGAAGATCGCCGCCCTGGAAGCCATAGTGAAGCACCTCGACTCCCGGCGCCAACTGCGCCTGCAGAGTGGCGCTGAAGGGGTCGTCGTGGTTGAGAACGGCAATCCGCAATTCTGGAGTGGTGAAGAGTTTGGCCTTTGCCGCCCCGTAACTTGCCATGTCGCCATGGAAATCGAGATGGTCTTGGGTGAGGTTGGTGAAGACGGCAACGGCAAAAGGCACTGCCGCCACCCGGCCGAGGGCGAGGGCATGGGAGGATACCTCCATGGCCACACTCCGACTCCCTTGCTGCCGGGCTTGGGCCAAGAGCCGCCACAATTCCACCGCCTCGGGGGTCGTGTTGGGTAAGGGCTCGAGGCTGGCAACCGGACCATGCCCCAAGGTACCAATGAGATACGCCGGGGCCGGTGCGAGTTGGGCAATCAGGCGGGAGACGCTGCTCTTGCCGTTGGTTCCAGTAACCCCAATCAGGGTCGGCTGCGCCGCGGCATCCCAGTGATACCAGCGGCGCAAGGCAAGCCCGAGCAGCGCCCGGGCGTCGGGACGGACGTAGACCGGCCCTTGCGCCTCCTCGCGGTACGCCTTCCTCTCTCCTTCGACGATGGCCGCGGCTGCGCCGGCCGCCCAGGCAGCGGGGAGAAAGTGCTCGGCGTTGCCGTGCCGGGACTGCAGGGCAAAGAAGAGCCCGCCCGGGGGTAGACGACGGGTATCGCTATCGATACCCCGGATGACCAATGGCCGGCACCTCTGCAGTTCCGGCAGGATTGCTTCGAGGGTGGTTTCTGGGTTATGCATCGCCCGCCCCCTCGGCCCAGCGCTGTTGCTCGCTCAGGCTCTTTGGCCGCAGCGTTTCTGCTAGCCGCGGATCCGGCGCGATGTTGGCCTGGCGGAGAGCGACTGCCATGGCACTGCGGAATACCGGTGCTGCCACCACGCCGCCATAACGCCAGCCCCGCGAGGGATCGCGTACGGTTACCGCCATAACGAAGCGCGGGGCGTTGGCGGGGGCAAAACCGACAAAAGTGGTGTTGACCTGATGGCGATGAAATCCGCCGCGACCATTGGCCATGGCCGAGGTGCCGGTTTTGCCGGCCACCGCATAGCCAGGAATGGCGGCCAAAAACCCGGTGCCGTGGGCCTGTACTACCCCGGTCAGCCATTGCCGCAGACGTGCCGCCGTGGCCGCCTGCATTACCCGCCGCTCTGCCCCTTTTTGGCCGAGCAGCAGGTGCGGTGTCACATACATGCCGCCGTTGGCGATGGCGGCATAGGCGGCGGCCAACTGCAACGTGTTGACGGAGATGCCGTAGCCATAGGCAATGGCGGCATGGGTGGCGGGGCCCCAATGCTGGTAGGCCGGCAGGCGACCAGCCGCCTCGCCGGGCAGGCCCAACTGCCCGCTCTCGCCAAAGCCGGCGTGGCTCAGCACCGTGTAGAGATCTGCGGCCGGCGTGCGCAGGGCAATCTTGGCGGCGCCGATGTTACTGGAATATTTGAGGATCTGGGCGATGTCGAGGGTACCGTGGCGGACATCGTCTTGGATGCAATAACCGGCAACGCGAAAGCAGTTGGTATCGACATCAAAGCGGCTGTCGGGGCGGATGCTGCCGCTGTCGAGGGCGGCAGCCACGGCAAAGGGCTTCATTACCGAGCCAGGTTCGAAGGTTTGGGTGATGGCGCGGTCGCTGCTGGCGGCCGGAGCGTAATGCTCGCGATCGTTGGGGTTGCTGGCCGGGTAGCTGACCATGGCGAGAATGGCGCCGCTTTGCGCATCGAGGAGCACCGCCGAGCCCGACTGGGCAGCAAAACGCTGCACCGCCGCCGCCAACGCGGTATAGGTTGCGTACTGCAGACGGCGATCGATGCTCAAGGTCAGGTTCTGCCCCGGCTGACTTGCCGTTTGCGCGGCGCTGGCAAGAAGGTGACCGCGGTTGTCGCGGACGATTTCGCGCTCGCCAGCACGACCGCGCAGCACATGGTCGTAGGCAAGCTCTATCCCCTCACTGCCGGCGCCATCGAGATTGGTAAAGCCGAGTAGAGGCCCCGTGACCTCGGCCAAGGGATAAAAACGGCGAAACTCCGCCTGCTCGTGCAGACCGGGGATGTGCAAGGCAAGGGCACGAGCGGCAAGTTGCGGATCGAGTTGCCGGGCAAGGTAGGCAAAGGCGCTGCCCCCATGCTGCAAATGGGCGGCGATGCTGGCTTGGGGAATGCCGAGGACCCGCGCCAGTTCCGGCCAGCGTGCCCGCTGGTTACTAAAGACCTTGGGATCGACCCAAAGGGCGCTGCTCGGTACCGACATCGCCAAGGGCTGACCATTGCGATCGAGGATTTCTCCCCGTGGCGGCGTTGGCAGGGGGAGCAGGCGTTGGTAGCGCTGTTGTCCTTGGCTGCGCAAAAATCCGCTTTGCTCGACTTGCGTCTGCCAGGATTGATAGAGGATACCGGCAAAGCCCGCCGCAAGGATCCCCAAGAGCAGGCGCGGGCGCCAGCTGGGCAGGGGGGCGGCGACGGCCGACGTCATTGCGCCTTCACCATCACGATCTGGCTGTTCTTGGGCGCCTCCAGGCCAAGCTTACGGTGGGCAATGTCGCCCACCCGCGGGTCCGAGGCCAGGGTCGCCTGCTCCAACTGTAGCTGCCCCCACTGATTGTTGAGGGTAAAAATCTTGTTTTGCAGAGCCTGCAGGCGAATGAATTGGGCGCGGCTGGTTTCCCGTGCGGCGACGATGCCAAACAAGGTCAGGGTGATCAGGGCGACGAGAATCAGAGTGCTACGACGCATGGCGATACTCCGGGTTTTTGCTCGCTGCGCGCAACACGGCGGAGCGAGCGCGGGGGTTGCGGTCGATTTCTTCTGCCGAGGCGCGGACTGCCGGGGAAATCTCGATCCAGGGGGCGGGGGGCAATTGATCGGCACGCAGGGGCAGGCGTGGATCCGGCCGCTGGTCTGCGGCACGGAAAAAGCGCTTTACCAAGCGGTCTTCCAGGGAATGGAAGCTGATGATCGCCATCCGTCCGCCGGGGCGCAGAGCCGCCAGGGCCTGGGGTAGGAAGCGCTCGAGTTGGCCCAATTCGTCGTTGATCTGGATGCGTAGGGCCTGAAAGGTGCGGGTGGCAGGGTGAATGCCCTTGCCCACGGGCATGAGTTCGGCAATCAAGTCGGCCAACTCCCGGGTGCGCAACCAGGGTGCCGACTCGCGACGCGCGAGGATGGCGCGGGCAATGCGCGTTGCGAAGCGTTCCTCGCCATACTCGTGGAGCACCCGGCGCAGCTCGCTAAAGTCGACCGTCGCCAGCCACTGCGCGGCTGATTCGCCTTGGCTGGGATCCATGCGCATATCGAGGGGGCCATCGCGGAGAAAGCTGAAGCCGCGCTCCGCCTCGTCCAATTGCGGTGACGATACCCCCAAATCCGCGAGGATGCCGTCGACTTTGCCCACCCAGCCGCGTGCCTCGAGTTGCCCCAGCAGGGCATCGAAGGGCGCCTGGACGAAATCGACCCGGGGGTCGTCGGCGAAGCGTGCCCGCAAGGCCTCGACGGCACTCGGGTCGCGATCAAAGATGCAGAGGCGATCGTCGAGTTGCAGTTGCGCAAGGAGCAGGGCGCTGTGGCCACCGCGGCCACCAGTGGCATCCACCAAGCGGCGCGGGCCCTGGCCCTGCCAAGCCGGGCTGAGGGCGGCCAAGGTCTCGCTGGGGAGGACGGGAAGGTGCTCGCCACTCATAGACGTAGATCTCCCAGGGTGGCCAGCAGGTCCTCATTGTCGAGCAGGCTTTCCTGACGATCCCAGCGGGCGGCATCCCAAATTTCGAATTTGCCGATCTGCCCCACCAGGACCACATCGCGTTCGATACCCGCAAACTGACGGAGATTGGCAGAGACGAGAATGCGTGATTGATTGTCGAGGCGCAGCTCTTCGGAGTGACCGATGAACAAGCGCTGGAAGCGGCGGGTAGCGGCTTGGGTACTCGGCAGACTGGCGATCTGTTGCTCCACTTCCTCCCAGCGCGGCAGGGGATAGGCCCAGAGACAACGCTCGCTCTCTTCGCTGGTGGGGTTGATGGTCAGCACCATCTGCCCGTCGCACAGGGCGTTGAGCTGGTCGCGAAAACGCGCCGGCACGCTCAAGCGTCCCTTGCTATCCAGGCTATGACGATGTGTGCCGCGAAACATGTCTGGGTGGCTCTCCGTTGTACCACTTTGCCCCACTTTTTCCCACAATGAGAAGAGTAGAGTCGGCGCCATCTTCTGTCAAGGTAAAAATGCTCGATATTTCGGTATCTTAGCGATTTCTGGGAGAGCTTTCGTGCAGATTCTGAGAAAATTGCGATAAGCAGCTAAATTGTATGCAATTTTAGCCTGCTCAAGGGAAAGAGTGTGGGTTGGTGGGGAAAAGTGGAGTGGGCCGATAAGCCGGGTTCTGTCGAGGACGACCATTCCTCTAGGCTGACCCTTACGGGGCAGCTCCAGCAACCTACCCGCGCACGCTGCGGGCCACAGCATGGTGCGCCTATTTGGTCTTGCTCCGGGCGGGGTTTACCCTGCCACTTTCGTTACCGAAAGCGCGGTGCGCTCTTACCGCACCTTTTCACCCTTACCGGCGTTTGCACGCTTAGGCGGTGTCTTTTCTGTGGCACTTTCCGTAGGCTCACGCCTCCCGGCCGTTAGCCGGCGCCCTGCCCTATGGAGCCCGGACTTTCCTCCCCGGATCGCTCCGCGGCGGTCGTCTGGCCCACTCCAGGGCGCACTATACCCCCTTTGGCCCAGCGCACAACCGCAACCGCGAACTATACTGAGCGCAGTGGCGATGCAGAGGAGATAAGGACATGATCGACGATCGTTTTCTCGACGAGGCCCGGGAACTGCCCTCGGTGGTGCCCATGGAGCGGGTGGTGGCGTGGTCGGTATTTCGCAGTCGCGATGCTGCCCGGCAATTGCTCGAGCATGTGCACCTGGCGCCCGGTCAGGCCCTGGTGGGCGGGCATGGTCAGGATAGTGTAGCGCCCTACTGGTGGGTGGGCGTGCAAGTGCAGAATCTGGAGGCTTGGGGACACAGCTCGGCGGTCAACAAGCACGGGCGTATGGGCGACTGAGCCCGCCCTACTGCAGCTGCGCGAGTTGCTCGGCGTAGCGCTCGGCAACGCGGCGGCGCTTGACCTTGAGGGTCGGCGTGAGGGTGCCCTCTTGCTCGCTCAGAGGCGTGGGTAGGATGGCAAAGCGCCGCACCTGCTCGAAGCTCGGTAGCCCGGCCAAGGCGCGATCGATGCTCTCGCGCAGGGCTTGTTCGAGGCGTCGGGTATCGTTTGCCGCACCGACAATGGAGGCAGCGAGTTCGGGGTTGGGGTAGAGGAGAGCGATCAAATAGGGCAGGCCATCGCCAAAGACCACCGCTTGGGCGATGAGCGGCTGGCTCGCCAAGCGCATTTCGATCTTTTGCGGTGAGATGTTTTCCCCCGCGCTGTTGACGATCAGCTCCTTTTTGCGCTCGGTAATGTGCAGGTAACCGCTGGCATCGAGCTCACCAATGTCGCCAGTGTGTAGCCAGCCGTCGATCACCGTGGTTTGGGTGGCTGCCTCGTTGTTCCAGTACCCCTGCATGACCGAGGGGCCGCGCACGAGGATTTCGCCGTCTGCGGCAATGCGCAGCTCCACATTTGGCAGCGGTAGCCCGACCGTGCCGGGATGAATGGCGCGCAGGGGATTGGCGGCGATGACCGGGCTTGCCTCGGTCATTCCATAGCCCTCGAGGATGGGCAGGCCGAGGCGTAAAAAGAAGGAGGCAATGGCCGGGTCGAGGGCGGCGCCACCCGAAACGAAGTATTGCAGGCGTCCGCCCAAGCGACGGCGGACCTGACGACGCACGATCCCGCTGCTCAGGGCGCGTTGCCAGCTGCCGGCCTCTTTGCCCTCGATGCCCAGCCCACGACGCAGGAACTTTCCCACCCAGCCTTGTCGTTCCTGCAGGCCGCGCAGGGTACGCTCGTAGAGCAATTGAAAGATGCGCGGTACGGCAATGAGCAGGTCGGGCTGCACGGCGCGCAAGTCGCGCAGAACGGTGTCCGGGCGCTCGGCATAGGCATTCTCCAGCCCGAGCAGATAACCGCCAAAGTGCCCGGTAGCGCGCTCAAAAACGTGGCTCAAAGGCAGCACCGAGAGCAAGCGCTGGCCCGCTCGCAGCGGCACCAAGTGCAAGAACCCCTCGATATTACTAAGAAAATTGCCATGGCTGAGCATCACGCCCTTGGGCCAACCAGTGGTACCGGAAGTGTAGACGATGCTGGCTAGATCCTGGCGTTGGATTTCGCCCAACTCCGCCGGCAAGGGCGAGTGGACATCCGCCGCTCCCAATTCTGCCAGCGCCGACCAGCCGCGCTGGCCCTCGCCAGGGTGCTGCAAGAGCAGATGTTCCGGATCGACCCCCCAGTCGTGGGGACTGAGGCGCTGCAGCATTTCCGCGTTCTGCAGGAGTATCAGTTTGGGCGAGCAGTCGCCAAGCACATAGTGTAGCTCGCGGGCGCCAAAGCTGATGTAGAGGGGTACGGTGACGGCGCCGATGCTGAGGATGGCGAAATCCAGCATCGCCCAGGCAACGGAGTTGGGGGCCATGAGCAGGACCCGGTCGCCGCGACGAATACCCATGCGCAGCAAGCCGTGGGCGTAGGCACGCACGCCCTCGGCAAACTCTCCTGCACGCGTAGGTGAGAAGCCCTCGCCCTGATGACTCCAGGCAATGGTGGCAGCCGGGTTTTCCGCACAGCGGGCGAAGAGGCCCACTGCCAGGTTAGCCAGCGTGTTTACCGCCGCGGTCATCCGCGCAGGGCTTTCTCGGCGGGGGTGAGACTGCGCTGAAAGCTCTCCAGAGCGAAGATCTGCTGCATGTAGTCTTGTGTCGCCTTGGCGCCCTTGGGCATCTCGATGCCGAGGCTTGGCAGTCGCCACAGCAGCGGGGCAAGGGCGCAGTCGGCAATGGAGAGCTCGTCGCCAAAGAGGTAGCGTTGCTGGCTGAGCAGGGTGCTGAGCTGGGCCAGAGAGCGGCGCAAGGAATTTCTAGCCTGCTCCTGATCCTCGCTGCTGTAGCCCCGTAAGAACAAGGGATAGAACCAGTCGCGATCGAACTGCATCAGGCCCACGCGTACCCGCGCACGCGAAATGGGGTCTACAGGAATGAGCGGCGGGTGCGGAAAGCGCTCATCGAGGTATTCAATGATCAGAAAGGATTCGATGACGGCCAAATCACGATCGACGAGGGTTGGTACCTCGCCGTAGGGATTCAGCTCCAAGAGGTCTTGGGGTTTGTTGTTGAAGTCGACGTCGATGGTCTGATACTCCATCGCCTTCTCTTCGAGCACGAAACGGACGCGATGCGCAAAGACGCAATCTGGTGCGGAGTAGAGGGTCATCAAGGTTTTTTTGTTACCAGGTGTTGCCATGCAAGGGTTCCTCAAAAATGGGTAACGGAGCAAGGTCGCAATTTTCAAGAGGCAAAGTGTAGCAGAACTCGGGGGCAAATGTGCGTAGAATCGTGAAGGATTGTCAAAGTCGATTGCAGGCTTGGAGAGCCGGGCTTACACTGCTTGGCCGATGGAGTGCATAAGTTCACAAACCTTTGGCACTTCTTTGGCGAGGGAGGAGTGCCATGCAGGTTCAACATGTCGGGTACCGGATCCGGGGGTTTTACCGGGTAG